>NZ_JAMPJZ010000049.1:0-41875 GCF_039961835.1 Trichocoleus sp. ST-U1 | reverse complement strand
CCTTTCCAGTGGATGAGCCGACCCACGGTAGTAAACCGTATGGGACTATCATCAGGCACAATATGGTGCGCCAATTGACTAATTTCTTCCTTAGATAAACCCACTTGCGAAGCGATTTGGACATTTTTTACTCCAAGCGATCGCAACCGTTCTGCCGTTTCCTCAGTGGTTGCTAATCCTACATAACTTCGCTTTGCAGTCAGCCGCACAAATGGATCTTGTTCACCCACCGATTGAGCGAAGTTTCGCAGCAATTCGTAAACCTTGCCACGCCGACTAAAATCTTTCCAGAAAGCTTTTGGAGCCGATTCAGCGCCTCCAACGGGTCCCCAAATGAAGGGGACTGGCAATAGTGCTAAAAAGCTAGGAGACCAGTGTTTCACATAAGTGACATGACGCACCAAGTCAAAGCCAATCTCCCGATGCAGCCGCCTTGCCAGAAAATAAGCTTGTATTTGCCAAAGGTAGTAATGAAGTTGCACTAACCCTTGTTTATTCCGCCAATCTTCCGTCCAATTAAATGGATCGAAATAAATAAAGTGTAAATTGGGAACCGGGTGACAAGCTAGCTCGGCTTCAATTGCTGCACGATAACCAATTCGAGTTAACACCCAAACTTCGTGATGATTTGCTACTTGCCGAACTGTATTCCAGCCTACCCCTTCCTCAGAGCCACACCCAGGCTCACAAGCGTATGCAGATAGAAGGATTTTCATAGGCTTTTACCTTTTATAAAATTAGCCGTTTTCTCTATCTATAGTTCCCACCCACTTTCAAAATTACCCATTTACCCAAAATTATTTTTTTGGTTTCCAGCCTAAGCTGAGAAACGCAATTTTAGAAGCGCTGTCTCAATTCAATATCATTCGGCATTTATTTGAATTTTTTGTAAAACATTCATTGCTACTTCTGCCATCGATTTGGCTGCTGCCTCTGGAGTGTACTGCCCGATCAACTGCTTTGATTTTTCTCCCATTGAGGCAGCAAGCTCTGGATTATCTATAAAACGGCGCATTCCTTCAGCAATTTCTTCTGGGTTTTGCGGCTCAAACAAATACCCATTTTCTCCTTCTATCACCATTTCGTAAGCGCCTGCACCTTTAGAACACAATATGGGTTTGCCAAATACCATCGCCTCCAGCACCACCATTCCCCATACATCTTCAAAGGTAGGAAAAACAAAGACATCGGCATCCTGAAAATATGCCCCTAGTTGCCCGTAATCTACCCATCCTGTCCAGGTCACACGCTCTGTTAGATTATTGTTTTTAATAAAAAATTCCAATTCCTCACGTTGCGCTCCATCCCCAATAATTAGCAACGAATAATCAGAATATCCCTGGCTTGTAAGAAGAGAACATGCCTCCAATAAGGGCTTTATTCCTTTCCTAGGAATCACTTGTCCGACAAATAAAAAAACCGGACGCTTTAGCTTTAATTCACTAGGTTTTGCAGCTTCAAGACGTTCCCGCAAAGCTTGGGGTTCAGGCACCAGATAAGTTTTAGTATGAATTCTCCTTTCCTTAGCTCCAATTACCTTATGAAGATACTTTGCGCCATCATTACTATTAGCAATAAAAGCATCTGTGAATTTAACCATTAAACGACGCGAAAAGGTACGAAGTTTAGAATCTTCAAAGTTTGTATTCGGTGAACTGCCATCATAAATAATTACAACTTTCCAACCTCCCAAGGGTTTGAAAAGCAGTGCTAAAACAGTCCATATAGAGAAAGCGCTGACAAAAACAACATGAGGCTTAAACTCAAGTAACTCATTTACAATCTTTGGGGAAGCTACCATAAAACCGCGACCATAGCCACCCGATACTTGAGTTGCCTCTACAAATTTAAATTTTCCTACAAGTTTAACCGCGGAAGCTCCTGGAGCATCAGCATCGAATTTCGGCCAAAGACAGCCAGTATAAAAAATTGTATTCTTACAGATTTTCGTAAATTCGTACAAAACAGGTCGCCAGTAAGAGCCAAATTCGACTGAGGGAATCGCAATAGCAATGCGGAGATCGTCTATTTTTAATTTTTTATCGCCAGAATTTATAATTTTCATGTTCCCACCTGTCCCCGTTTGCTAAAGCTTGAGAAAAGCAATTTTCTATAGGGCAGCAACCAATAAATAGGCCATAAAATTCCAGCATGGCGCTGAGCAAATAACTTCCGTTCTTGAAATGTGAAATTTTTAGGTTGTTCTGCCTTTTGCCATCGTTCGCGAATCGGCAAATTAGAATCCATCCAGTTTGCGTACAGAGGGTTTACTAAACAGGTTCCGATGTAGCCTGGAGCTAACCAAACCGTATATCCTTTTCCTCTCGCGCGTAACCCATAATCAAAGTCTCCCGCATAATGCTTAAAGTCAGGATCTAAGTTTCCGATTGCTTGGAATATTTCTTTAGGAATCAATACACAATTTCCATGCATGGTGTCACATCGTATAGCTTTTTGGCTCGGTTCTAGCCAGCGAAATTTGAAGGGATGCCACCACGTACTTTTCACAACGCCGCCATAAGAAACCGTATTCGTCTCCGGATCGCAAGTCGCCCCTGTTACAATGGCTGCTGCATTTCCTTGCGAGGCTAAAAGATGAGAGGTTGTCAGCAAATTACTTAAAGCTTCTGGGTAAATTAGCGTGTCATCATTCAGCCAGAGATGATAATCATGAGGGTGCTTAATGGCTTCAGAAAATGCCACTCGCATTCCTCCATTCCAGAATAAATTTCCATCTCCCTGGATAATCTTTACTTGAGGATAATATTGGTTGATATCTGCTGCTGTACCGTCACTGCTGCCGTCATCTACAAGATAGACCCAAAGATTAACGTTAGTTGGGAGTACCTGGTTGAAAAGTGCCTCTAGACTTGCTAAAGTCTTTTGCTTACGGTTATAGCAAGTGATAAGAACAGCTATGCTAGTATTTTCCATCAGCGCCTCACATTATTAAAATAAATGTTAGTTGTCATAATAGCTATATTATTCCTGAACTTGGGAATACTAAAATTAGAAGCATGAACAATGTATCAACGTAATTGCTTTTTTTGGTCAACCTATATTCTACAATTTAGCAAGCCCTAAGCTTACCTTTTCTAAAATTAAAGAATATTTTCAATATTTTTGATATTGATTTTTATTAAGCTAGTTTATAGCGGCTTAATTCACTTTCTGAGGTCAACAATATGTCTGAGGCAATGAAATTAAATTTAGGCTCTTTCGACCGCATTTTCTCTGGCTGGATCAATACAGATATTACTCCTCATATCTGGGTTTCAAAAATCCCCTTTTTACCTGATCTCATGTATAAAGTAGGGAAGCTCGATCGAGAACGATATGACGAGCATCAAAAAGGAATTTTTCGTCAGCTTACATATCTGGATCTGACTAAAAAATTTCCCTGGTCTGATAATAGTGTTGATGCAGCATATACATCTCATGTACTTGAGCATTTATACCTGGAAGGCGCTTTAAATTGTATCTCTGAAGTTTATCGAGTTCTGAAGCCAGGTGGAATATTTCGGGTTGCAGTTCCAGACCTCGATCAATTAATAAAGAGCTACAATCCTAGCTGTCCTGAAGTATTTTTGACAGAATTTTTAGAAGCAACGCAGACGTTAGAAAAAAATCGCCACCACTGGCACTATAACGAAAATTCGTTGCGAAAAATCCTCTTGGATACTGGATTTCGGGAAGTGGTTAGATGTAACTACCGAAACAGTCAAATAGCAGGAATTGCAGAACGAGAAGAACGCCCAGAATCCCTATTTATGGAATGTATTAAATAATAGTTGAATGAGTAGGGTGGGCAATGCTCACCCTAAAATTTTATATTCATGGAACATAAGTGGAGGGAAAAAGAGGGATAAGATGATACAGACCCATATAAGTCTGAAAACCCGTGTTTAAACCTACATAGTATGAAGGAATAATAATATTTAGAATGACCATATAAAATAATATAAGATGCCCCGGAAAGACTTTTTTTTCCCGAATCAGGATAGCAAAAGCAATTAACATTCCAAAGAAACCATAGCCTACATTTCTGCTAGTATCCACAATCAAAAACATTGTAGAAATAGGGAATGCAATGATACAAGCGATCGCACTTACCAAAAGTGTCTCGCCCTGACGCCAAAGTATCCACAAAATATACAGGGTAATAATCCACAATAGCTTGTAGGAGAAAAAGAACCCTGCTAATCCCAACATTGGATTTTCAGCTAAGTACTGCAATGCCGTCTTATTCTCCAGTATCAAGTGTGCCTTTACTGGACTATCCAGAGAAAATCCACTGCCAGCAAACCAAATAAAACAGTAAATGGGGACTAAGGATAAAGCGGTTAATACTTCTCTTCTGGGAAAACAGAAAATAACAATTGGGATAAAGACAAAAGCACTGGCTTCATGTGTGGCTAAGGCAAAAGCAAGGGTTGCGAGTCTTCCCTGCCGAGTCATAGGGATACAAGCTGGAAGTAATAGCAGGCTAAAAAATAGCTGATCGACATAGCCCGGAAATTGACAATTAAAAATTAAATAACTACTAGTTGTAATTGAAAGGTAATATAAACCAACTTTTTGATAATTTATTGATTCGGATTCAATTTCTTGTTGCCCCTCATCAGTCTCCTTTGAACCGAATATTTTGGACTCGATAAAGGTTAAAGTCAAGAAGATTAAAAGATAGGTACAAGCCAGAGAAAAAATGTAATATAGGAATGGTCCACTCATGTGGATAAAGTTAGCGATCGCTAGCATAAGCAAGCGTCGATAATACCAGTCGGCATTTTGACTAAAAGGCTCTAAACTCCTAATGGCATACTCTAAACCCATCACCCCTGGACCTAAAGGATAGCGAAAAGGGACGATGAGTACAGATATAATTGCGAAGATGGCTAAGGAGGCGATCGCTCTTCTTTTAAACCCAGACTGAAATAGTGAATGACGCGACTTAATAACCGATATTAAAATTGGGTATGCAATAACTAAAGTTGCGATAAAAAAGAGAAATCCTTTGATAGGGATTATGCCGTAATTAGTAGTAATCTCAGCTAGTTGCTGCGGAGCAGTTTTGGCTAGGATTTCTGGAGAAATTACCCCCTGGCTGAAACGACTTTCGATTGCTTGAACAGTTGTAGAAACCCAATCTTGAGGCAGGCGATTGAAAATTGCTTGAAACGCCATGATTATCCTATTCTTCGGCGCATTCGCTACTGCATACAAAGTAGCTACAGCTATCCAGAAAAAGGCTGGAGGAATAACATTCTTTTCTTTGAGCGTATCAAAGAGTACGTAATGTAAGTATTTCTCTGAGCGTTTCAACATCTAAAAAATCCCTAGATAAAATTTTGTTGGTTATACAACACTGCGTACTATCTCTAAAAAACGCCTACCGTATCCTTTGATTTGTTCAACATTATCCTGTTTAGCTAAACTTTCTTTTTCTACATCTGGTCCTGGTGTTAATGTAGTGAAACTTTTATCAATCAGTGCTGCTAGTTGTTCCGCATTACTACGCTCAAAAAAGTAAGAATCAGGAGGATTCTGCTCCAGGTGAACAGGAAAGTCAGAAAGTAACATGGGTTTACCAAGAGAACGTGCGTCCTCTACAACCGTACTCCAACCTTCAAATAAAGAAGGCTGAATTACAGCTAAAGACCTCCTCATGAGCTGAATTTGGTCTACACGAGGAATTAATCCTAAAAGACGTACTTGTTCGCTAATTCCTAATTCCTCAATTCTTGTTAAGAGGTAATTGTAATAATCAGGATTACGATAATCAGTAGCACTTCCAGTACAAACAACGGTAGGTGTAAGCCCCTGTTGTTTCAGTAGCCCCAAAGCTTCAATTACCACAGCATGATCTTTATGTTTCCAAAATTGATTGCTGATCAGGAAAAATTTATCTGGAAGTTGATAACTTTCTTGCGTTAGTTTGGGATCTAACTCAAACCATTCAGGTGCGGGACAGCTTACAAAATTCATTACAACACTTCGAGAAGCTGCTTCCGGATAAAGATGTTTAAAGTCTTCTTGTGCCATATTGCTACTGAGGACAATAATAGGAGCAGCGTGAGCAATTTGTTGCTGATCTCGATTACGTTGAGCGATTTCTTCCGGAGAGAAAAGGTTGGGTAAGTGATAGTGTTGAAAGTCAGGAATCCAACCTCCCCACTGATAAGGTGAGCGGGTTCCTGCTATGGCCGGGTAAAGAAAATTTATTTTTTGAGGATTTAGTAGTTCCAGAGGAATGAAAGAGATACGCTCAGCTAAAAAATTACACATTTTTAGATAGGCACGCTGCCACTTGGAAGTAGCATAAATTTGGTGAACGTAACCCCGGGCTGGTTCTATTAAATTTATATCTTTATCGTGAACAGCGATTGTTAGCTTGATATTCGCTTTTTCTGTTTCTGGTAAAGTAGCGATCGCACGAGCTAAATTCTGAATATATAGCACGCCCCCTAGCCAGCTAGAGCCACCCACCATGTTGAGGCAAATATGTAGATTTTTTACCATCCTAAAATCTCAGCTCGACACCATTGAACATAGACGTTTACACCCCTTTCTATCGTTACTTCAGGGGTAAATCCAATTTGGGCAAGTTTGCTCATATCGGCTTGCCAGTTTATTGGAGTTCCGACAGGAGTACTATTATCAAATTCAACCGGAATATCTTCCCCTAGTTTGGCTAACACTAATGCTGCTAATTCTTTGATTGTTGTTTCGACACCATTTGCAAGGTTATAAACCTCGGCTTCAAAATTAGCTTTTTCAGCAAGAACATAAAGTGCCCTTGCTACGTCTCTACCATGAATAAAATCGCGGCTTTCGTTCCCAGTACCTCGTAACTTTAGTGTGGGGTTTATCAAAGCTTTTTGACACATATCCCAAAGAACTTGCCGCCTCAGTCCTGGCCCATAGCCCGAAAAAATGCGTACTATAGCAGTGGGTAAGTTATAAACTTGGAAAAACTCAGCGCAAAGTTGCTCAGACATCAGCTTATGAAAGCCATAGGGAGAAATTGGCTTCAAGCTTTGGTTTTCCTGAATGGGTAAGGTTTCTGGATTTCCATAGACAGCAGCACTAGAAAGATAGATTAAACGACATTTTGGAACATAAAGACGTAATGTATCTAAAAGGTTGAAAGTGACAGCAACACTGTTGCTAAAATCTGCTGATGGATCGCCAATTGAAAGCTCTACTGAAGCTCTTCCAGCGCAGTGAATACAAACTTCCGGTTGCAACTCTTGAACAATTTTTGCTAGATCCGCAGAAGGCAAATTTAATTGTTCATAGCGAAACAAATCTTGTCTAGGTGCATTCTCTGGAGGGCGATTTCCCAGCCCAATAACACTCCATCCAGTTTCTGTAAACTGACGAGCAACATATCGCCCGATAAACCCTGTTACACCTGTAATTAAAACAGTTTTCATGGAAATATTTTTTATTTATTCGTAAAATTATCTATTTTCTTCCTACTTTGTTAGTCTAAATCCCCGAAGAACTTGCTAACAGCGATTGTTGGCATTCTAGTAGCGGGAAAATTTTTTTTTAATATTGCTAAATATTCATCTTCACCAGGAAGATATCGATCGCCATCTTCAGAATAATCTTTAGCCCTTACCCACTCTTGCGATCGCATATCAAATCTTTTAACGATTCGACATGGATTTCCCACCACCACGCTGAATGGGGGAATATTGCAATTTACTACGGTGGAAGCTCCAATGATTGAGCCGTATCCTACTTGGACACCTTTCAAAATAGTCACGTCTACACCCAGCCAGCAATTTGTGCCGATGTCTATTACTCCATCAGTAGTTGTTAAAGCAGTGTGATACGGAATAAACGGAGAAGTGTATTCGTGCCCACTTCCTAACAGTTTACAGTCATTACCAATTAAACTGTAGTCACCGACTTTTATTAAAGCTCCAGCACTATAAAAGTTTCTGCGACCGATAAAACAGTTATCACCAACAATGACAGAAATTTTTTCTTTTTCTCGTTTGTTAATGACAATTACTGTTTCCGAACCGATAACTGAATTTTGACCAATTTTTACATTACCCCACCCTAGTACATGAACCGATGGATCGATATAAGAGTTTTTACCTACATTTTGCCTTTTACTAAAATGGGCTTTTAAGTTACCTCCTAGCCATTTAATCCTGTCTATTTGAGCGTCTGTTAGTTTAGATACTATAAAGCGCTTCATTGATTTTCACCCGCGATCGCTTACTACTTCTTTGCTATTTAAAATCTTCCGTTCACCTTCAGGAACTTTGCCAATAATCTGGGCTGGATTCCCCGCAACAATCGTCCAAGCAGGGACATCTTTTGTAACGACTGAGCCAGCACCGATAATTGAGCATTTTCCAATTGTCACCCCTCTTAGAATAATTGAGTTACAAGCAATCCAAACATCCTCTTCAATAATGACTGGTTTTCCATTTAGGTTTAAGTCTTTAGGAAAGCCTTTTTGGATAATGTGAACGAATTGTTGATGACGCGCTACCGGATCGAGTGGATGAGTTTGATTGTCGAATATATTTACATTATGAGCAATGATTGTTCTATCTTTTATTTCAATTAAAGTGTCTGACCAAATTTTAGAGCCTTGGGCTAAATAACAGAAATTACCTATTTTTATTTTTCCTCCCGGAAAAGTCATTAATTGACCTTCGATGTAAGTGTTTTCACCCAGAATAATACTATTTTTATCGCGATCGTGGCTTATCAGTGAATTGTGGTCTAAAACGCTTGAATTATTGCCAATTACACACTTTTTTTTGGTTAAATTAGCATTAATTTTAGACTTAATTTTGGAGAAGGGGTTCATCTCGTAATTACTCCTTAAGCAAAACTTTTTTGAAGTTTATTTTTAACTTTAGTAAATAGGCTTCTATTGTCAAAAAAGTTTTCTTGAAATAAGGTATCTGCTTCTACATCTCGAATCATAAAAGGAGGATGCTTCAAAGGAAAGCTAATTTCTTGCGTCCCCATTTTACCTAAGGGATTTTCAGTAGAAAAAGTGTGAGTTGCATTGGCTCCGAAACCAATATTCGTAATCAAATTAACTTCAGGCACTATTTTTAATCCATGTTGAAGCCAACAAGCTAGCAACCATTGATAATCCCAACAGGATCTGTTTTTATTTTGGTAGGCATCTTGAAATATTTTTTGCCAAAACAAATAATGTTTTGGGACCCTTAAGTAATTTTCTAGGAACCGACTCTCGAAAATTTCAGGCCATTGCTTAATGTCATAATCAAAATATTTCCAAGCTCTACGCCAGGATGCCCAACCCCAATTTCCACCAAAGTAGGAAAAATAATAACTTTGTCCAGGTAACTTCCGTTCGCCTAAAAGATTGGTTCCCGCAATACTCATTACTCTTTCATCATCGCGATATTTTTCTAATAACTCCTCGCAAAACTGAAAGAAAGTTGGATGAGGTAAACAATCATCCTCGAAAAGGATGGCTTCTTCTACTTGTTCAAATACCCAATTAATACCTGTAGCTGGACGTAAACCGCAGCCTAAATTTACATCTGAATAATTTTTTAGAACTTCGCAATCCCAATCTACAGTGTCAATAATTTCACGAGTAGCAGCGCACTTTTCTGCTTCACCTGGTTGATCGCTACGAGGGCCATCAGCAACTACTAAAAGCTTCGGCGGTTTTGCCTGACGAATTACCTCAAAAACCTTGGCTGTAGTCTCAGGTCGTTTAAAGATTAACAAAGCAACGGGAGTTTTCATGGTCACTTATCAGCAGTCATATTCTGTTTATATTCGGAGTAATGTAGGAGCATACTGGAAGCGATCGCTCCTATTTCATCTAAAGGAGTCTGAAGCGAAACATAGCGATATCGAAAAGCAGCCAATCGAGGCTCTGTCTCTTGATAGAGGATATCTTGCGCCACGTTTCCCCACCGATCCTCTGGCATCAGATCGAGAGTCATGCCAGCATGACCAGAAGGTAACAGCATATTAGAACCATGTACACCAATGACCAAGCGGCTTTGGGAATAAACTTGGCACATTTGCCTCTCAGTGTCTGAATTAAACTTGTTTACCCGCAAATCTTCAATCCAGTCGGGAAACTGAGTTTTCCTCCCCAAACCAGCGATCGTAAACTTTGCTAAAGGAACTTTAGAGCGAATCTTTAAAAATAGTTTTTGCACCCTTTCATTCTGAAGCTTGAGGGCAATATCAACCATCTTTAATTTCCTCAAGGTTTTGAAGAGAAGCGGATTACACCAAATCCGATCGTCGCGCCAAATAAAGGTTATTTGGTTTGAATCTTTATCAAAGCTATGAGTGGGAACCCGCGTAAATTTACTAATATCAAACTGACTCGGATGAGAATATGCCTTACTTACGTAAATTTTATCAAAACGCTTGGATTCCTCAGAGATAAATTGGTCAAACTTCGGATAGTAGCATTGCCCTTGCTGTAAAGGGATATTTACCGTCCAAATTTCTGTAACGCCCTCTGGAACCATCCATCTCAAAAACTTTGGGACGATGACAATTAAGCCGCAATCTGGGTAATTATTTAGATATCTTTGGACATTAAGCAGCTTTAACAAACTATGCCCATAAAGATAATCAATACAGTTTAAGATAATGACACGTTGATGCTGCTTAAAAACCTCCTTAGATATCGCAATCTCTTCAGATTGGGGATTTTGCAGAGAGTAAAGAAGTTTTTGACCTAACCAATATTTACAAGATTCATTTCCAAAAACGTCGCCTTTTGCTAAATCAATTTGATAAGGAAAAGTGACAGCATGACCAACTTCTAAATCCTCAATAATTTCTGTATTACAGGAGTCGCACTTAGATTTTACGCAAATATGCATTCCCTGCCAAAGAATACCTTGAGGATTAAGCAGTGTACCGCTGTGGGGACAGGTGGATTTGTGCTGAATGCTTGGTTTTATTTCAATCATTGCACGATTCCTTTAATTCTTGTAGCAGCCTTATATAAATTGCAAGAACGCAAAATAAACTTACTGATTGGCTTTAAATCGGGAATTATAAAGTTGAGAACTATAGTTACAATAAAATAAGTAATCAAAGTTGCTATGGTAGCTCCAACCGCTCCATTCTTAGGAATTAGATATAAATTTAAAACTATATTTACGACTGCCCCTATAAAGGTTAAAAGTAATTCATTTTTGGCTTTTCCTTCAATCATAATAAACGCATTTCTCGCAAGACCAAAACCGCTACCAAACTGTGACCAAACATAGATTGATAATATTATTGCTGAAGCTGCATACTTATCTCCGTACAAGAAATGAACAATGTAAGTGGAAAGCAGTGAAACTGGAATTGCGATTATCAACCACAAAATTAAGGTTAAATCAAAGTAAGCCTGAAATTTTTTGAAATATTCAATCTCCCCTTGAGCCTTCGCTTCAGTGAGTTTTGGGAAAAAAGATATTTGCATGATAGAGGGAATAAAATCAAATATCTGCGAGATCTTCACAGCAGCGGCATAAATGCCTAATTCATATTTAGGATCGAATTTAAGTTCTTGAGCAGAGAAGGAACCCAGCATGACCTGATCGATAGTGGAATAAATATAAATGGCGATTCCTGACACAATCAGGGGCCAGCTTTCTTTGATTAAGTTTTTCGCCTGAGGGAGACTGCTACGCCATGCTTTTATATCTTGTCCACTAGTCTGATAAATTATTATCAATCCCACAGCAGCTAAGGCAAGCTCTCCACATCTTGCCCAGGCAAATGCAATGAGAGGAGCTTTAATTTGAATTAAGACAATTCTGACAGCACAGACAAGCAAATAGGCGCAGTTTTTAACAACAACTGTATACTTAGATTTAACTTGTGAGCGGAACCAGAGATCGATCGTCTCGAAAGCTTGAAAAATGGTTCCAGCAGCGATAATTCCTACCAGCCAATGAGTTAAAGAGTCCTGGGGCTGTAGTAAGGAAATTGCGCCAACCGCTAACAAAGTTGTTACAGCACCGCCAATAAGTTTTAGTACGAGGGAAGTCCCAAGTGTTTCATTCTTGGTAAACGGATCGCGCACAATGTCGCGTACTACGATGCTATCAAGCCCCAGGTTGGCAATTGGCCCCAACAGCGCTACAAATGCGATCGCATAATTAAATAAGCCAAACTGTTCCGGCCCTAGATAGCGAGCCACCCATATCCCTACAATTAGGCTTAAGCCCATTTGGAGGATTTTGTCAGCGAACAGCCACGCGATGTTGCTGAACACCTTGCGTAGACCAGGGCTAAGCTTTTGATTGACCAGACTCAGCTTGTCTAACATTAGAATTGGGCAATTTATGAAGGAATAAAGATAGGGTTTGAGAACTGGGTCGTCCTACAAAACCCTATTTGTTGTTGCGGTGAACAGAACGGAATCGATTATTTACCTTTAGCACCTTGCAAGACTTTTCTCACAAATTTTGCGGTTCGCATTAGTTTCGGTTGCTCCCACAAATACTGCAATAAATCTGTTTTCAGTTTCGCTGCCGCTGAATAATTTTTGTACATTGCAGGAATCAAACGATACTTCATTCCTTTGTACGTGGCATAATCTACAGCAGTCGGAGATTCTGCATTGCGGCTACCGAATTCATATATTGCTGGTAAATAATGAGCCGTGAGAGATTTGCGAGAATATTGGGGATTGAGTGTTTCCAAGGAACCGTGAATCGTTCTAGAGTTCCAGAATAAGACGTCCCCTTTTTTCAAGGCAGGAGCTTGAATATTACTCTTGTGAACATTGATATACTCCTTCAACTTTTCCAAGTAAAACCGATTAGATAGTTTTTCATCATCTGTTAACTCAAAGTCAACCAGATGAGATGTTGGTAAAACATAGAATCGACCCGCTTCTTCGTGGATATCCTCCAGAGCAAACCATCCAGCCAGCAAATGACCATTGGGCATGGAATCTAAATAGTACCAATCTTGATGGGCAGGGGTAGCTGTGTTCATATCAAAGAACATAGTTTGCATGAGGTTATGCTCCTTACTACCCGTCAGTTCAGTCAGTGCTTCCCTAACCTGCTGCAAACAGAAAACTTCTTTAGCTGCCTCAGTAAATCCTGGATAATCTGGGTAATCGTGAACATCTCTAAAAGATTCTTCAGAATATCCATTGGGAGTAATTGTATTGGTTTCCCATTTATTCGTTGATTGTCTAAAGAAAGGAGAGTTAGATGAAAGGATATTGGAGTTATACTCTTTTAAAATATTATTAATCAAACTTTCCGGAATGAGATTTCTAAAGACATAGTATCCGTTAGTTTCGTAATAATCTTTAGGGGTGTCCATAAATTAAATCCTTTAGGAACTGATTGTTTTAGTTCACTTTTAAACGTATATTATTAGATATCGAGAAAATTTTCCTACGTAAATATCCGGAAATTAGATAGCGAGAAAGTTTTCCTAGGTAAATATCCCGAAAAAGTGTTGAATGTTATTGCAACACGGCTTAACATATTTGGCTGAAACTCATCCTTAATTAAAGCGATCGCTTACCGAGCCTCTAACCCTTCTAGCGATCGCCTGCTTGGTTAGGCACCCCTCAAGACCGGCAAACCAGTTCTTAAGCGCTGGAATTCTCTTGAGAACTGTTTCCTGTAGCGTCCAGGCATAATCGAACTGTTGCTATAACATAAAACAGCCAAGCATAGGTAATTGATATCAATCCAGTTTCAGTAATATTTGTCAGAACTGCCCAGGTAATCAGTAGCAGGGGCATGACTAATTCAGGTTCTTGGGTACGCTTCATATACTGAACTGCTAAAGCAATATTCGTTAAGAAAGAAAGGCAAAAGAACCCTAATCCTACGAATCCCAAGTCTACAGCTAGGTCTAAAAAACCATTATGAGAATGCTCTGGCTTAAATTGGGTTTTTACCACGATGATGTCAGCCGCTGGATCGGCTGCTCCTCGCCAAGACTGCCAGAATCCTTGGTATCCATAGCCCAGCAGTGGATGTTGTTTAATGTGGTTGATTACTAAAGGCCAGAAGTCTGTGCGTCCGGTTAATGTCAAATCTTTATTCAGTGTATCTACAATAATAAATTCGGCATTTTGGGTAATTACAATACACAAACACATGGCGATAGCCATAAAAAAGATTATGCAGGCAAAAGCTAATCGTGGAGGCAAGTTTTTGATAAAGCGGATAACGATTAACACGCTTATCAGTAGAACCAACAGAACTTTCCCCATTCCGCTATTTGAGCGTTGTAAAGAAAAAATAGATAAAGCAGCAAAACCTAGAGATTGCCATTTAGTTTTTGGTTTGCGAACTGACTGTATATAACACATAACAGCTGTTAGACCCATCAAGAATCCAAAAGCATTTCCGTGGGGTAAAATTCCTTGCCAGCCCTTAGACGTTACTCCAATTGACGGTCTGAACAAAGCATAAAATACACTCAGTAAAAGTATGATTTTGTTGATAGTAAGCAATAAATCAAATAGTTCTTTCCATTTATACTGCTTACCAACGTAAACACAAAAAGCAGTTGTGCCTAAAAAAACTATACTAGCTTTGAGTGTATAAGTTGGAGTTCCTGACCAAGCCGCAGATAGAATTAATAAAAAGAGTAATCCGCAAAAATAAACATTATTAATGAGAAGCCTAGAAATAACAAAAACTGAGTCTTTAATATTTTGCAAGAATCGCGAATAAATAATGAATATAAAGGTGGCGTAAATGCCGATTTGAAAAATCGTCGAATAAAGCTTTTTTCCCTGTAGATATAAAGCTCTAGGATGGATTTTATCAAATCCGCTTAAAGTAACTCCTGCGATCGCAAAGATTATTAAACCAATAAAAACTTTTTCTAATGTTTTAGAGGTCGCTTGACTTCTACCAGCAAAGTTAAACAATAATAAGATATAAATAATCGCACTGGTGGCAGCGATTATTAACAATAGAGGGTTTGAAGCGAGAGTACTCATGTTTAATATTCTTAGACAAGAAATAACGTGAAGCTGACCCTATACGAGTATAGCGACTGATTAAACCAGAGAAGAACAATGTATTTCCGTATATTTACGAGTATTTAATTCTTTTAAAGATACAAACTAAAAACTAGTAACTTCAAAAAGCTTACTATAAATAGGTTTAAGAGTTTTACTGAAAAAATGAGGATAAATAACTACTATTTAGAGTGGCAGGTTTCTACTCACACAGCTTAAATTTAAAAATATAAAACAAGTAGGTTATGTATGGTCGATCTAGGTTTTTATAGACAACTCACTCGAACTTCTGCCGGGATAACCTTAGTGGCAACATTTGCCTTTGCTTGCCCCAATCCTACCCAGGCGACTGTACCGCGTTTTCAAAAACCTACAATTCTTGCACAAGCGAATACTAATCCTGCTCGACCAGATATAGCCTATACATTGGGTGGAGGCGATCGCATTCGCCTTGATATCTTCGAGGTTCCTCAATATAGCGGCGAGTACCAAGTTCTAGCAGATGGCTCCTTATCCCTACCCTTGATAGGGAACCTATCGGTACAGGGGCTAACCGTGCCACAAGCGACGAATATTATTTCATCTGCATACTTTCGCTTCCTCAAACGACCCATCATCACCATTAACGTTCTGTCTCCTCGCCCGATCAACGTTCGGGTGGGAGGAGAGGTAACTCGTCCAGGTGGATTCACAATTCCTTTGATAGCCGGAGTCGGAAGCGTGCCTGGGTTCCAATATCCCACCGTAACCCAGGCAATTGAGCTAGCGCAGGGAATTACGCTGACGGCTGATATTCGTAAGGTTCAGGTGCGTCGCAAGCTAGCATCCGGTTCCGAGCAAGTAATCAATCTGAATCTTTGGGAGCTGATACAAACCGGCGACAGCAGGCAAGATTTAAATTTGCGGGATGGAGACACTGTCTTTATTCCCACAACCAGCACCATTAACTTAGACGAAGTACGTCAAATTGCCACAACTCGTTTTTCACCTCCTTTAGAAGAACCCCGCAGTGTTGCAGTCGTAGGAGAAGTCAACCGTCCTGGTACTTATGTTGTGATTGGAGGAAAGACAACACTAGAGCAAAGAACCCTGGGACTGCCAACTGTAACGCGGGCAATCGATTTGGCTGGGGGGATTAAGCCCTTGGCAGATATTCGCCGTATCCAGCTGCGGCGACTTACCAAAGCAGGGACAGAACAAATTATCGATCTGAATCTTTGGCAACTCTTGCAGGCTGGGGATTTCAGTCAAGATACGCTTTTGCAAGATGGAGATACCATTTTCATTCCCACTGCATCAGCAGTTAACCCGGCAGAAATTTCTGAATTAGCGACCACTAGCTTTTCTCCCGGTACTATTAAGGTAAGTGTGGTCGGAGAAGTGAAAAGTCCAGGAGTGGTGCAGGTTGCGCCAAACACAACCTTGAATCAAGCATTGCTGACTGCGGGAGGATTCAATGATGCTAGAGCGAATCGAAAGGCGGTTGATTTAATTCGCCTCAACCCTGACGGTACAGTGTCAAAGAGTAAAGTCAATATTGATTTAACCCAAGGAATCAACGAGACAAATAATCCACTCGTCCGCAATAACGACATTATTGTCGTCAGCCGTTCTGGAAGCGCCAAAACTTCTGACAGTGTGCGAACATTCTTAGAACCGATCGAAAAGGTTTTCACATTCTTCAACATTTTTAATTTATTTGGAATTTTGGGAGACGATGACTAGGTAAGCATATATTCAGGGTGTATCTATAAACGTTTTCTTAAACCGTAGTTAGCTTTTTTTGTTCTATCTACTTCTATCTAATAGGTAAATGGATACCGAACACAATTCACAGCCGTTCTTTAATAAGCGCACTAGCAATAGCAAGTTAACTCAGTCCTTGCCAGGGCACCTGACTCGACCCTCTGACGACAGTGATGAACAGAAGTTGGACTTGGCATGGCTATTAGGGGTTGTGCGCCGCCGACTCCCAGTTATGGCAGGGGTAACAATTATATTAACTGTCATGTCAGGAAGCATGATTGTCTTTACCTCAAAGCAGATTGCTCCAGAATACGAAGGAGCTTTTCGGCTTTTGGTGGAACCCGTGACTGCTGAAGATAGATTGGCGAAGCAATTTTTATCGTCTCAAACGAACAATGCAGATATCCAAAAAATCGAAGTAGAAAAATCTAGTTTATTGGATTACGAGACGCAAATTCGAGTTTTGCAAAGTACGAAATTGATGTTGCCAGTCATCAAGGAATTGCAAAAAAAATATCCGGAGATAACATATAACTCCTTGATGACGAAACTCTTAATTTTTCGAGTCAATTATGAAAAAGATGGAGTTCAATACGGCACCAAAATTTTAGAAGTTAGTTACCGGGATGAAGACCAGCAAAAAATTCAGTTTGTATTGGATAGTCTTTATAAAAATTATCTGAATTACAGCCGCCAAGAGCGCCTGTCAAGCCTTAAACAAGGAATTGAGTTTATCAATCAGCAGCTACCTCAGCTACAAGGGCAAGTTGATACGCTGCAAGCACAACTCCAAAAACTGCGGCAGCAGTATAATGTCAGCGATCCGGAACAAGCAGATTCCTTGCTATACGAGCAGGCTTTGACGCTTGAAAGACAAAGATCGGATACCCAAGCGGAACTCGCTGACGCGCAAGCGCAATATGCCAGTATGCAAAAACAGTTGCAAGAAGGGAACTCTACCGCAATTTTGTCTACTGATGCAAAAACCTACGAAACCTTGCTAGCGCAGATTCAAACTCTAGATAGTACTATTGCGGCACAATCCCCCCAATTTCGGGACGATAGCCCACCGATTCTGGTTCTTAAGGAAAAGCGGGAAAATTTGCAACGGTTGCTGAGCGAACAAGCCCAAGGGCTTCTCAAAAAATTGGAGGGAAGAATCCAAGGAATACAGGAGCGCTACCAAACAATTCTGAAAACTGAAAGGAAAATCAAAGCACAACTGCAAGAATTACCTGCGGTAGCCCGCCAGCACGCCGATATACAGCGAAAATTATTAGTTGCAACCGATAACCTCAAGCAATTTTTAGGCAAACGAGAAGCCTTGAACTTAGATGCCGCCCAGCAGGAAGTGCCTTGGGAACTGATTGAAGAGCCTCAGCTACGGCGCGATGAAGATGGCAACCTGATATCAGTAGCAACGAAACAAACGAAAAAACAGTTAGCGATCGCAATTGTTTTAAGTGCGCTATTGGGTATCGGGTTGGGTTTTCTCATCGAGGCTCTCAATACAGTCTTCCATACCCCCGAAGATGTCAAAGGGGAAACGAAACTGCCGATTTTGGGAGTGATTCCTTTTGCCAAGGAACTCAAGAAACCGCCCAAGAAACCCAGCAAACTCTCTACCGCAGCGGATGTTGCCGGTTTAAATCAACTTTTGGGTGACAATAAAGCAAATGGCAATGGTCGCAAGAAGCTAAATGTATACACCGATTCGCCATTTTTGGAAGCCTTCCGTTCTCTCTATACCAATATTCGCTTGCTCAGTTCCGGGACGCCGATTACTTCTTTGGCAATCAGTTCCGCAACACCGGGAGATGGAAAATCAACGGTTGCCATTCACTTGGCGAAAGCCGCAGCGGCAATTGGTCAGCGGGTATTATTGATAGACGCCGATTTGCGGCGTCCGAGTCTGCATACTCGCTTAAGCTTACCGAACGTGCGCGGACTCAGCGATATCATCGCCACGGATTTGAGTCTGAATGATGCCATTCAGCGATCGCCAGAAGACAACAACCTGTTTGTCTTAACATCGGGTCACAACTCTTCAGACCCGATCAAACTGCTTTCGTCAGATAAAATGCAGTATCTGATCGAGCAATTTCAAGCCCGTTTCGACTTAGTGATCTACGACTCACCACCCCTAGTTGGTTTAGCAGACAGCAACATCTTGGCAGCGAATACAGATGGCACTATTTTAGTTGTGGGGATCGATCAAACAGACCGTTCCATGCTGATGAAAGCATTAGATGGACTAAAAATCTCCGGTGGCACAGTCTTGGGTATCGTCGCCAATGGCATTAAAGGGTATACTTCTCCCGCGTATCCTTCCTATAGCCGCACCTATAGTCGCAATTAAGCGAGCTTCGGGGCAGGGGCGTATTCTTATGTTCGCTGAGTCCATGCTTGGCTTTGCTGTGCTAACAGCACTGACTATCCAGTTTCTATAAAAGCGATCGCACAAGTGCAGAGCTTTTTAAGAATGGGAACAACCACAATCGAATTGCTTCTACATTACGGCGCTGCTGCACTCAAACGGGGTGAATGGAAATGATGAAGTTAAAGCTGGACTGGTTTCGGGACAAGGGTTTCCGAAAGTCGCTTTCAAGAACGCAAACGCCGCCATTTTCAGAAACGGCAAGGCAGATCGGACGGACGCGCTTACTTGCTCAAAGCTTATTATGGGGCGTTACGCTAACTTCGTTAAGCAACGCGATCGCACTTTTGCTAATTGAGGCACCCGTCTTAGCAGCAGAACGGGTAACGCTGCGCTTGGGACCGTTTCAGCAATCGGTCGCGATCGAAGATTTAGAGGATTTTGCCAAAACGGGGGAAGTTCCTGCAAGTCTCAAGCCTTACAAGGCATTGCTCAGCTCAGAATTTCGAGACATCCTCAACCGTCGCTTGCACCTAGATCCGAATTTGGGAGACAAAGTGGTAAAAGACGTGTTGCGATCGCCCGTTGGAGAAGAATTAATCAAGAAGCTGGGGTTGGCGCTCCCGAATAGTACGGTAGAACAACTGCAAGCAGGTTTAACTCTAGCCTTGCGGCAAGCCAACGGCTTAAGCGTTATCAGCTTTTTGCAGTCCTACCCAGCCGACACCATTACCATAGACGCCTCTTCAGCGATCGCGATCGCCCTAGAATTCAACGCCCCCTACTGGCAAAGCGGAGCTTTAGGCCCTCTACTGGAGCGGGAACTGACCGTCACCAAAGGAAAATTTCGTCCTGCCTTTAACCCCGCCCAAGCGGGTTCCGAAACAGTACAGCAGCAGACTCTGACCTTTCACGACTGGCGACGCCAAGAGCCGATTCTGGGGACATACACCAGCGATCGCAAGATCGTCGTCGATCTTTACTGGGCAAACACAAACGAGAAGCCCCCTTACCAAAATTCTCAGAATCCCCTCGTGGTCCTCTCCCACGGCTTTGGAGCCGATCGCTCCTTCCTGGCTTATGTAGCCCGTCACCTAGCGTCTCATGGCATCACCGTCGCCGCCATCGAGCATCCGGGCAGCAATGCCAACCAAATCTTTGGCGGGCATTTTGGCAGCAACTCTGTGGGAGTACCCGGTTTAGTACCTTTGTTACCGGCGTCCGAATTTGTCGCCATGCCCAAAGATATTAGCTTTTTGCTTGATGAGCTAGCTCGGCTAAACCAGCTACCAGGTTCCCTTCAGGGGAAGCTGAATACCGAGAAAGTGAGCGTGATTGGTCATTCCTTGGGCGGCTACACGGCTTTAGCGTTGGCGGGAGGGGAACTGAATCTAGATGAGTTACGACAATTCTGCAAAAATCGCAATCCTCTAGGAAAATCGGGGGGCGATTGGTTGCAGTGTGCAGCAGCGGATCTGCCCGACCAACGTTTGAGCTTGCGGGATCGGCGCGTGGCGCAAGCGATCGCGCTGAACCCCGTCGTGGGAGACTTATTTGGCAAAAAAGGTCTTGGCAAAGTTAGCACTCCTACCTTAATCTTGACTGGCACCAGCGATCCCCTCACGCCATCGCTGAACCATCAACTACGACCTTTTACCCAACTACCCAGCCCGAAATATCTCCTCACAGCAATTGGAGGAACTCACTTAAGCATTAGCGATTTTGCTCCTGGTAGCCAAGGCGAACAGCTCACTCAAACAACCCTCGTCAACGAACGCACTGGTGAAGTAGCGGCTCCCCTGCGTCAGTTGCTTAAAGGCGTCACCTTGGCATTTGTCAAACAGCTGACTCCAGCCGCCTCAACTTACGAACCCTTTTTAACACCCGCCTACGCCCAATCTCTCTCTACCCCAGAACTGGCGCTGCGCCTGAATACGCAACTACCCCCAAGCGTTACTTCGTGGCTGGCTTTGCCACCACTGCCCTAAAAAGGCGGGCATCCCAATGAAATGTTTCTCAAAACTAAGGCAAGGCTCCGAGTTTTGGATAAAAATCCTGATTTAATCAAAGTCAAGCTGTGACTAATTAAAAGTTAGCATTAAGCTAATCGCTACTTTTGACAGTAGCCTCTTCAGGAGAGAGCGCATTATGGACCCCATCACGATTCTTGCCCCCCTCGCCTTAGTGATTATCGGCTATACAGTGGGTTCTGTGAAAATTATCAACGAAGGAAATCAAGCTTTAGTAGAGCGCTTGGGTCAGTACAATCGAAGACTCGCGCCCGGTCTCAACTTTATCGTTCCCTTTGTTGACTCAATTGTGGTGGAGGAAACCAGCCGCGAGAAGTTTTTGAACATTGACCCTCAACAGGCAATTACCAAAGACAACGTTTCGCTGAAAGTTGATGCAGTGGTGTACTGGCAGATTCTGGATTTGGAAAAAGCCTACTACGCCGTTGAAGATATTGAGCAGGCAATCGAAAACTTAGTTTTAACGACGCTACGCTCTGCGATTGGTCAAATGGAACTGGAGCAAACGTATTCTTCCAGAACCGAAATTAATCAGACTTTGTTACAGCAGTTGGATGAAGCGACGGCTGCGTGGGGAGTTAAGGTGACTCGCGTCGAGGTACGAGACATTACGCCCGCAAAAACTGTTTTGGAGTCTCTGGAGTTGGAACGAGCAGCGGAAAGTAAGAAACGCGCTTCCATCTTGGAAGCGGAGGGAACTGTGAAGTCGATAGAAATTCTGAGCCAAGCTTTGCAGTCACAACCTTTAAGTAGAGAAGTATTGCAGTTTCTCGTTGCTCAAAGATATGTCGATGCCAATCAGAAATTGAGTGCTAGTCCTAACTCCAAAGTGGTATTTATGGACCCGAAAGCTTTATCAGAAGCCATGACTGATTTAATGTCTACTCCTGAACCTCCCAATGGCTCTAATGGCAATGGATCGGGAACTTAAAAGGTAAAAAGTTAAAAACAAAAATGAAAAGAGTTTTAAGAGTCGATCTGATTTGAAATTAAAAACATCACTTTTTAAGGCATTTCAAGACAGCGATCGCTCTTAGCTTTTCTATTTTTGTTTTCTGAAAATGGCATCCGCGACGCGACAAACGTCGTGCATAGGTTGGACATCGTGAATTCGGAGGATATCAGCACCTCCCGCGATCGCTCCGCAACAAGCCGCCGCCGTTCCCCACACTCTGCCTTTGGGATCGGGTTGATTTAAAATCCGCCCGATAAAACTTTTCCGGGATGGTCCCACTAACAAAGGAACACCTAAAGAATGCAACATCGGCAGGCGTTGCAGAATTTCCAAACTTTGCTCGTAAGTTTTGGCAAAGCCAATGCCGGGATCGATGATAATTTTTGAGCGATCGATGCCAGATGCGATCGCTTGCTCAATTTGACTTGACAAAAACTCGGAGATTTGCCCCATCAAGTCCTGATAATTCGTCATCTGCTGCATGGTAGCTGGCGTCCCTCGGATGTGCATCAACACAATGGGGACTCCCAACTCTGCCACCACAGCAAACATCTCCGGGTCGAAAGTACCGCCGGAAATATCATTGACGATATCAGCCCCCGCCCCAATCGCTGCCCGTGCCACAGATGCCCGTGTTGTATCCACGGAAATCGGAACCTCAGAAGGATGAGGGATGTATCCCGGAGGGTGGGATAAGGGATTGCTGTGTTGAGCAGATTCTATGACTCCTACCGCAGAATCGGAGTCATCCTCGATCTTTCCTTCTGCACCCTTTCGGAGGGCTTGCACTACTGGTAGCACCCGATCCAATTCCTCTTCCAGAGAGATTTGGGCGGCTCCGGGGCGGGTTGATTGTCCCCCCACATCGAGGATATTGGCTCCGGCTGCCACAAGATGCTTAGCCTGAGCCAAGGCGTCTCCTAGCGTGTTAAAGTCTCCGCCGTCACTAAAACTATCAGGCGTCACATTCAACACACCCATTAAATAAGTGCGCTGTCCCCAGTCAAAAGTTTGACCCCGCAGGGTCAAGCTATTTTGGATTTTGGATTGATTCATCCGTCATCCGGCGAAGAAAGCGCCGCTTCGCTAACATCCTTATCCTTTTTGAAAGTTGACAATTCGGGCAAAACTGGCAGCCTCCAGACTGGCTCCCCCGACCAAAGCCCCATCGATTTCTGGCTGCGCCATGATTTCATCAATATTATTGGGCTTGACCGAGCCACCGTACTGAATCGAGACATTTGGATTTGTCAATTGAGTGCGAATCAAGCCAATCACCCGATTTGCTTCTTTTGACTCGCAGGTGTCGCCAGTACCAATTGCCCAAATAGGTTCGTAGGCAATAACCAGGTTCTCTTGATCAACGTCAACCAAGCCTTTTTTCAGTTGGGTAGAAATCAGGGATTCTGTTTCACCTGCATCGCGTTGTTGCTTGGTTTCGCCGACGCAGAGAATGGGCGTTAAACCGTAGCGTTGCGCTGCTTTCAGCCGTAGGTTCACAGTTTCATCGGTTTCGCCAAAGTATTGACGCCGTTCGCTATGACCCACAATTACGAAACGCACCCCAATTTCTGTCAGCATGGGTCCGGCAATTTCACCTGTGTAGGCTCCCATTTCTTCCCAGTGGATGTTTTGGGCACCCAGCTGCACGCGGCTACCGTGCAGATTTTTAGACATGATGCTCAAAGCAGTGAAAGGAGCCGCTAGGACTACTTCCCGCTCGTCTGGGGTTTCTTCTAGGTGAGACATGAATCCTTGCAAAAACTCCAGACTCTCGGTCTGAGTTTTGTACATTTTCCAATTACCGGCAATAACTATTTTCCGCACAGCTAACTCAGTCAAGTTCAGAATGCTAAAAACTGTAACCTCCAGTTTAGTACGGCGGGGGAACCCCTGCTTTAAAGGCGATCGCATTTACACTTTCTGGTCGCTAAAAGCGCAAATGTCAAGCGACGCGATAATTTCACCCCGCAATCCTTGCACGCCAACACTCGATCCGCAGGAGCGATCGCTCTGGGGATGCTGCTCTTAGCCGCTACTCACTTCAAAAATCTTTTTATTACTTTAGGTGGGTATTTACCCGAAAGATTCCCCCCTATCGTAGGATGTTTCTCAAAAAAACATAGGTTTAAAATTATACCAGAACGTAAATAAAAAACTTAAATTATTGGAGTAAATATGAAACTAAAATTTTTAGCAGCCGCAGCGATTCTGCTTCCCTTAGGCTTAGTTGCTCCCGTCCGAGCCGAAAATCCCGCTCATGTCAGACGATTAATCGAAACTAAGCAATGTCAGAACTGCGACTTGAAAGGAGCCAATCTTGTAAGTGCCCATCTCACTGGGGCTGATTTGAGAGGGGCAAACTTGCAGGGAGCTAACCTAGCGAATGCCAACTTAGAAGGTGCCGATCTAACGCAGGCTAATCTGGAAAAAGCTAATTTAACGGGTGTATTTGCAAATAGCGCCGATCTCCAGAAAGCAGACTTAAGTAGTGCCAATTTGAGAGAGGCTAACTTGATAAATGCTAACTTGAAGGATGCGGCTCTCGACAACGCGATTTTGCCGAATAACGTTAAATGGGATTAGTGGTTTTTTCACAACTAAATATTTGACAAAAATACAAAACTCGGTCAGTTTCTGACCGAGTTTTGTTTTGAGCGAGCGCTCAAAGCACAAATGCAGCAGTGCTAGGCTCTATCGTGCAGTCTTTGCCGAGAGCCGAGAAGCTTCTTCCTTCAGAATCCATGACGAAGACAAATCTTCTACAAAACTCTTCTGGCTTAAACTTGCAGCTTCAACTACTCTGACAATAAGTGTTGGTAAGTATGTGCTATTAACCATCTGATAGCCATAGCCAAAAACCTTGCCTGAGCGTCCGGTTTTCTTATGTAGTACGCTATCTCCGATATTCAGCATGATTTCAACTCTCCTAATTTTGTGATTTGCCGTTTTCTTACTACTTGAATTGCTCTCAAATGATTGGATGGATATCCCGCTTTTACCGACAATCCATCGATTTGGAATAAATTTGTTTAGGGTTGGGGAATAGAGTTCTTGCAAAAATATTGAGAACCTGTCCTAACTTTCGGAAACGAAGAGGGAGTCTCATTTCCTCCTTGCAAGGAACAAAGAAGATTGATTGTTTTTATTGCAAGAAACGCTTATACACTGAAAGCTCACAACGTTGGATGGAAACTCTTTTCTAGTGCCTTTTCTTGCTCGCTATCGGGATTAAAATCCCATCCCAAAGGACTCAGCACTTTTCAGGGGAAAAAATCTCAAGCGACTAGCTGCGGTTTGCTCGTAGATTCAACAGCAGCTTGGCACAGTAATTTGGTGTACAGATGGCTGAGTCGTAATGCCACGCTATTCCAGCTAAAGGCAATTTCTACCCGTTGGCGACCCATTTGGCCTAATTGGTCTCGCCAATCGGGATCGGCTAGGATGCGGTCAATCGCCTGTCCAAAGGCGACTTCATCTTTGGGAGGTACCAGTAAACCCGTTACCTCTGGCACTACGGTAAACTGCAAGCCGCCTACATTACTTGCAATTACCGGCGTCCGGGTAGCCATTGCTTCAATGGCAACTAAACCGAAGGGTTCGTAATGACTGGGGACAACACACACATCGGCAGCTGAGTAGTAGAGAGGCAAATCGTTATCTTCCACACGACCGGGGAAGCAAGTGAGATCGCCAATGCCTTCTTCAGCTACGATTTTCTCAATGCGATCGCGTTCAATGCCGTCACTCTGTCCCGGACGGCTTCCGCCTGCGATGAGGAGCTTTAGGTCGCAAGACTTGCGTAAGCTTGATTTTGCTACGGCTCTGACTAGCGTTTCAATTCCCTTGCGCCGATCGAAACGACCCACATACAGCACTACTTTGGCGTCGCTGGCAATTCCTAGCTGTTGGCGTGCTTCTTGGCGCTGAGTGGAACCAAATTTAACGATATCTGTACCGCAGGGAATCATTTCAATCTGTCCGATCGTGGAAACAAGCGATCGCATTTGATCTTCTTCTTGCGGACTGGTAGCAATCACTCGATCCACTGTTTCCAAACACGCTTTTTCAACTGCTAGCCGTGTGGAAGCGATCGCTGGAATCTCGGAAACTGTACGATACTTCACTGCACCCAGAGAGTGATATGTATGTACCTGCTTCAAAGGTTGGTGCTTTTTCAGTTCCATTCCCACCCAAGATGACAACCAATAATTGGTATGCACCAGGGTATATTGCAAACCTTCACGCTGCTGGAATGCCTGGAATTGTTCAACAAACTCTGGTAAATAGCCGAAAAGCCGATCCCGACTCATGAATTGGGCTGGCCCAGCGGCTAATCGGATTGTCTGGCAGTTAGGCGTATGCTGAACGACATCCAGTTGATCCGGAGTGCTGCGGCGAGTGAACATATCCACCTGCCAACCTTGCTCAGCGAGTGCTAATCCTACTTGACGCACATAGACATTTTGACCTCCAGCTTCTTCTTGCCCAATTTCTACCGCTGGATCGCCATCTACCGAAATTAAGGCGATACGATTTTTGTCAGTCAGTAACATCGGTTGATTTTCTCCTCATAGCTAGCGCACCTGCTCTCCTACGCCAGCAGTTGAAGCACGAAATGTGCCTCTACTCATAGTCGAGGGCAGGTACAACGAAGCGAACAGATACCAGCCAAGGACACTGATGAGATCGCGCAAATTCTACAAAATTGCTGACTCTTCAGTCTCCTCTCAATGCCGACGGAGTTAGCTGACGGGCGAGGACTGAGAGATGTCCCTCTCTGAGAAATTAAGAATGCAAAATTAAAAATTAGGATTACTATTTTTAATTTTTAATCTCTCATCGATAAGCCCCAAAATTTGGTTCCTCCGCTCCAGCTTCACCTTAATTAGATAAGGTACGTTTTTTAAAGTGAGATACTGGATTAGGCTGACTTATGTAGACTGACTGCAACCTTAACACTACAATTTAAAAATCGTCAACCTACCTTAAGATAGATGTTTTTTAATATACGATAATGATATCTATACTTACCCTCCAATCGTCAGACTTACGAGTCAAGCATTTGATGTGGGCGGATGGGGTCGATAGAGTACATTGGGCTAAGTAAAAAAACCATCAGCTAACTTTTGTTAGCGAACGTTCGCGCACGGCATTAACCTACACGACAAGAAATGCAACTCGTTATTAATAAAAGCTTTCTACATCTTTAACCTTCAGTCATTCGTTCAATATCAACCAACTCATAACTAAGAGTTAAAGACTACTAGAAACAACTCTTTACTGTTGCTATGATTCATCTAATTATAGTTTTTATAGCTCGGTGCTAAATCATTTTCAAACGCGAGATATTCGACTTATCGAAGAAGTCAGGAATCTGAACTCCTAGCTTGCAACTCAAATAGGATTGCTATAGCTACGGGATAATTAGATTAGATTTAATAACCGAATGGAATAGTAGTTGTTGAGGAAAAAAGCTCGGTTCAGCGATTAGCTGTTAGCAATTTCAGTTCCCAATCGCTAACAGCTAATCGCTAATTGCTTTTTTTAGCGACTTGCTGCCGCTTCACGAGCAGCTGCCGCTTCATCTGGGTGAATCCCCAAGCGCGTCAGATTAATCCGACCTTTGCTATCAATTTCCCGTACCTTGACAATGACTTCATCCCCGACAGCCACTTCATCTTCGACGCGACCGACTCGGTAATCAGCAAGTTGAGAAATGTGGATCATCCCTTCTTTTCCGGGAAGCACTTCCACAAACGCCCCAATTGGAATAATCCGGGTTACGCGACCAGCGTATACATCACCCTCATTCAGCCTCCGCGTCATCCCTTGGATGATGTTGCGGGCTTTCTTCGCCTTCTCGCCATCTACTGCTGAAATCGTGATCGTGCCATCATCCTCAATGTCGATTTTGGCACCCGTTTCTTCAGTGATGCTCTTAATCATCTTGCCTCCAGGTCCGATGACCATGCCAATGAGTTCTGGCTCAATCTTGAGCGTTAGCAAGCGAGGTGCATAAGGTGACATCTCGGTGCGGGGCTGATCAATGGTTGCCAGCATTTTCTCTAAAATGTGCAGCCTAGCGCCCTTTGCTTGCTCGACGGCTTTGGCAATGATATCCAGAGGCAGTCCGCTGATCTTCATGTCCATTTGCAAGGCAGTGATACCAGTATCGGTACCTGCCACCTTAAAGTCCATGTCACCTAAGAAATCTTCAATGCCCTGAATATCAGTCAGAATGCGAACTTCCTCGCCTTCTTTAATCAGTCCCATTGCTGCGCCACTCACCGGCTTCGCAATGGGCACGCCAGCATCCATCAAAGCCAGGGTGGAACCACACACCGAACCCATCGATGTGGAACCATTAGAAGAAAGAACTTCAGACACCACCCGAATCACGTAGGGGAAGTCTTCCTTCGGCGGTAACACTGGCACTATTGCCCGTGCGGCTAGTGCCCCGTGACCAATTTCCCGACGACCGGGTGCCCGCATCGGCTTGGTTTCCCCAACAGAAAAGGGCGGAAAATTATAGTGATGTAAATAGCGCTTTTCATCTTCTGGATGCAGGTCATCTGCAAGATCCTGGGCATCGCCTGGGGTGCCGAGAGTACAAACAGATAACACCTGGGTCAGTCCTCGGTTAAACAAACCGCTACCATGAACCCGATTGGGCAACAGACCCACGCGACAAGAGACAGGGCGTACTTCATCAAGCTTGCGACCATCTACCCGGACGCTGTCTTCGACAATCTGACGGCGCATCAGCTTCTTGGTAATGTCTTTAAAGACGTTACTCACTGCTTTAGAGTTAGCCGCAGAAGCCACTCGGATGGGGTCGTCTTCGGCTAATTCTGCGATCGCTGCCAGGATTTGTGTCTCTTTGATCTGATCTAAAAGAGCATCGCGGCTATTTTTGTCCAGTTCAAATTTGGAGAGGACTTCTTTGATTTGGGCAGTCGCGCGATCGCGAATAAAATTCTCTAGGGTCGAATCGACTTCCGGCTGGATTTCTTGAACCAATTCAATCCCCAGTGCTGCCATGAGTTCTCGCTGCGCCTCAATCAAGTCGCGCACCGCCTCATAGCCGAAATCAATCGCCTCAATGACATCCTGTTCTGGCAGCTGATTCGCTCCAGCTTCGACCATAATCACGCCATCTGGAGAGCCTGCCACCACCAGATCCAAATCCCCCGCCTCAATCTCGGCGTAGGTAGGATTGATAATAAAATCATCCCCCACCAAACCAACCCGCACCGCTGCCATCGGTCCTTGGAAGGGAATCTGTGCTAAAAGCACCGCAATTGAAGCACCTGTTACCGCCAGAACATCCGGCGGTACCTGCTCATCCATCGACAGCGTGGTTGCTACTACCTGAATGTCATCTCTCAGCCAGGAAGGAAATAATGGACGCAGGGGACGGTCGATCAAACGACCCGTGAGCGTTACTTTTTCGGGGGGACGCCCTTCTCGTCGCAAGAAACCACCGGGAATCCGACCGGCTGCATAAAGCCTTTCTTCGTAATCTACCATTAACGGCAGGAAATCAATGCCTTCTCGGCCTCCGGAGCGAGTCGCCGTGACTAAAACTGCGGTGTCTCCTGACTGAATTAAAACTGAACCCCCAGCTTGAGGGGCAAGCAAACCCACCTTCAGTCGAATATCCCGTCCATCAAAGGATATTGACTTGTCTAGCTCTACCATGCGGTACTTTGTCCTTCTATCATTTTTCTTTATCTTTCGCAATCGTAGCACTTAGGTACTGGTGGTGCCTTTAGTGTAGATGACGGCATTCCGGAGACGAGGACGGACAGAGGAGTAAGGGCGCAGAGGATCGACGATAACAACTGACGGCTGATAAATTAGCGCAAAGAGCGGTACATCTTTAGGACGTCTCCTACTCGTCCCTGAGATAGTCCATCAAATAAATGTGCAGCGCTCAGAATCCGCCCGATTCTCTCAAATATTAAAGATTGTCACAATCGGATAGAAGGCGTGTTAATTGCCAAGACAAAATTGAACATCATCGCCGTGTAACCCTTAACGGCAGATATTTCTAGCATTGATCTCCATCAACCTACTCATGCCTTGACCCCGCTCAAGCAGGTTGTACAATAAATCCAGCATTGCAGATGTAGCTGCACCGTCCGGGAAAGTTGGGCTTGAGATAGTAAAGCTCCCAAGATTTTCATCGGCGTTGGTGGATTTAGTGTGGTTGTCGGTGGCAACAAAAGCATCGTGGGTCATCCAGTAGGCAGCAAATTCTACTTTGGATAGAGGTTTACTTTTGCGATAAGTTTGACCCTCAATAATAATCAGATTCAGTAATTCTCTGACTGCATCTTGCTTAGAAGGAAACATCTGGTCGAGTTCGGCTTTAATCCCATTTGGCAAGAAGGTCGTTAAAAAAGTAAATAAATTTTAATTTTTAAGTAAAACTTGTAAAAAGTGATGCCTTTAATTTAGCTAAGGAAAAAGCATCGAATTATCTAATTGCTAATTTCTGCTCTAATAAACGTTAATAAATTGAGTTAATTCTCACAAAAAAAGCTTTTAAACATGGCAATTTTACACGGTAGTTGGCTCATTCAACCTCAGGGTGGTTATCTATTTGTTTGGGGAGAAATTTGGCGACCCATGACGCCTGCGATGTCTTCCCAACCCGATACAGTGGCATCCCATCCGATGGCGATGACGCAGGTAGAATTAATCGCTTTTTTGCGATCGCGTAGTCTCTTTGGTGAATCGCGCAGCCATGCGAAAAGTCGGGCTAATGAGAAATGGCACAAGAAAGCGATCGCTTTGCCCACCCAAATAGAGGCAGGAGATCCAGTTTGCCCACTGCTATCCACCAAAATGCTTTCAGACGGTGCGGATGCTTCAACCTTATCCTTACACCTCTGGCAAGTTGAAGGGCTATGTCTCGATCCTCTGGAAGCCATACAATTTTTGCAAGCGTTGCCCCTTGGCTCTTTTCAAGCATCTGATACTTATGTCGGGGGAGATTTACGCTTTTGGGCACAGGTTAGCCGCTGGATTTTGGATCTTCTGGTGCGATCTAAGTTTTTACCAACCCTGCATCGGCAGTCAGATGGTACTGTTGTCGCCGCTTGGCAACCTCTACTCGATAGTGGGTTAGATCAAGCGCGTTTGGAAAAGTTTACCCAGCTCATGCCCTCTGCCTGCCGCACTTATCAACACTCGGAGGTTAGTGGTAAAGAAAAACCTAAAGAACAACTAGATCCAGAAGAACCCAAGGAATTACTCTTAGGATTCTTAGGCAGTGCGATCGACGCACAAGTGCGTTCGAGTGCTGGGAATTCTGCCTTACCCGCAGTAGAACCGATAGTGCAGGAGTGGTTGCAAGCCCTTTCTACCGCATCCAATACCCTCAAAACAGAACCGGCGGCAATTGGACGCTTGGAAGCAGCCTTTCAGACTTGGACATCGCCAGTACGAGATCATTTACTCGCCCCGGTGTTCGCTAGCGGGGAATTGAGAACCCGCCAATACCAACAAAACCGATTTCGCACCTGTTTCCTTCTCCAACCACCTGATACAGGTGATGAGAATTGGAGTTTAGAATACTTTCTCCAGGCAACGGGCGACCCAGAATTTTTGGTGAATGCAGAAACTATCTGGAACCATCCCTTAGAGCGTTTGGTCTTCAAAGGTCGCACAATTGAGCATCATCAGGAGACTTTTCTGAGTGGCTTAGGTCTGGGTGCCCGACTTTATCCTCCCATTGAATCCAGCTTGCATGAACGTCGCCCACAGTCTTGTCGCTTGACACCCGTACAGGTATACGAATTTATCAAGGCGGGTGCATGGCGACTCAAAGACAGTGGATTGGGAGTCGTGATGCCGTCTAGTCTGATGCCTGCGGAGGGAGAAAATAGGCACTTGGGGCTGAAAATTCGCTCTAGCACCACACCGGGCAAAGGTCAGTCGGGATTGCAAAGCTGGCTGTCTTTCGAGTGGGAATTAGCAATTGGCGATCGCACGATTTCTAAACAAGAATTTGACCGCCTAATCGCTCTGCAAAGTCCGCTAGTGCAAGTGAATGGGGAGTGGATAGCCCTGCAACCCTCCGATGTGAAAGCCGCTCAGTTGCTGCTAGCAACGCCCAAAGACCAAATGGCTCTTTCCTTAGAAGATGCTCTGCGGCTGAGTACCGGCGATACTAAGGTAATCGAAAAACTTCCGGTGGTTAGCTTTGAGGCAGCAGGGCCGCTTCAGCAGTTGCTAACAACTTTAACCAATAATCAGGCGGTGGAAGCGATCGCGCCTCCTGCCAATTTCCAGGGGCAATTGCGACCTTATCAAGCGCGGGGCGTCGGCTGGCTCTCTTTCCTCGAACGCTGGGGTTTGGGAGCTTGCCTCGCAGACGATATGGGATTGGGAAAAACAATTCAATGCATCGCCTTTCTGCTGAATTTACAAGAAGGAGAGAAATTAGAAGCACCGACGCTATTAGTTTGCCCGACTTCAGTTTTGGGGAACTGGGAACGAGAAGTTAAGAAATTTGGCCTTACGCTGAAAGTTGTCGTCCATCACGGGGATAAACGACCGAAAGGGAAAGCGCTGGCAAAAGCCGTTAAGGGCAAAGACTTGGTCATTACCAGTTATTCACTGGCGTTTCGGGATGCCAAAGACCTTCAAAGTGTTTCTTGGCGGGGTGTGGTGCTGGATGAAGCTCAAAATATTAAGAATCCCCAGGCGAAGCAATCGCAAGCAGTGCGTCAGTTAAAAGCAGGATTCCGGATTGCGCTGACAGGAACGCCAGTGGAAAATCGCTTGGCAGAATTGTGGTCAATTTTAGATTTCCTGAATCCGGGGTATTTGGGAACGCGAGATTTCTTTCAACGCCGGTTTGCCTTGCCGATTGAAAAATATGGAGATGTGGCTTCGTTGCAGACATTGCGATCGCTGGTGAGTCCTTTTATCCTGCGACGCCTGAAAAGCGATCGCAATATCATTCAAGATTTGCCCGAAAAGCAGGAAATGACTGTATTCTGCGGACTCTCTGCCGAACAAGCTGCACTCTATCAAAAATTGGTGGAAGAATCGCTAGTTGAAATTGAAGCCAGTGAGGGCGTGCAACGGAAGGGAATCATTTTAGCTTTGTTGATAAAGTTAAAGCAAATCTGCAACCATCCCGCCCAATATTTAAAGGAAAAAGAACTGGTAGCACAGGGTCGCTCTGGCAAACTTCAGCGTTTAGAAGAGATGTTGGAGGAAGCTTTATTAGAAGGCGATCGCGCTTTGATTTTCACTCAATTTGCCGAGTGGGGAAAACTTCTGCAACCTTATTTAGAGAAACATCTAGGCTGGCAAACCCTGTTTTTATATGGAGGCACCCGCAAACAACAACGGGAGGAAATGATTGACCGATTCCAGAACGACCCAGAAGGTCCGAGAATCTTTATTCTTTCTTTAAAAGCTGGGGGAACGGGTCTCAATTTAACCCGTGCGAATCATGTCTTTCATTTCGACCGTTGGTGGAACCCAGCCGTCGAAAATCAGGCAACGGATCGGGTATTTCGGATTGGTCAAACCCGGAATGTGCAGGTACATAAATTTACTTGTACGGGCACCCTAGAAGAAAGAATTAATGAAATGATTGAAAGTAAAAAAGCATTGGCAGAACAAGTTGTGGGTGCTGGTGAACAGTGGATTACAGAACTGAATACTGACCAACTCCGCAATTTATTACTGCTGGATAGGACTGCTGTAATTGATGATGAATGAGCTAGTTCAGAGTCATCACTCGCTAGGTAGATTTTCTGGATAAATGACGGATAACAAATAAGCAATAATATGAATAATTACGAAATTCAAAGCCGCGAATGGTGGGTTCAAGAATGGATCGATCTATTAGAAAAGTCCCGCTTCAAAAAGCGATTGGAAAGGGCACGAAATTACGCAATGCAGGGAAATGTTCTCGGCATTGAGTTTAAAGGTCCAAAGGTGTTAGCAAAAGTGCAAGGTACGGCACCGGAACCCTATCAAGTTTCCCTATCCCTAGACCCTTTTACGGATGAACAGTGGGATTACGTAATTGAAACGATGTCTCAACGGGCGATTTTTTCTGCCCAATTATTGGCGGGAGAAATGCCGCCTAACATTCAAGAAGTGTTTACCGCCAATGGTTTGAGTATATTTCCCTTTACTTTGTCTGATATCCATGCACGGTGCAGTTGCCCGGATAAAGAAATTCCCTGCAAACACATTGGTGCAGTTTATTATCAGTTAGGCGATCGCTTCAGTGAAGATCCTTTCGTCATCTTCCAGTTGCGGGGACGCACGAAAGAACAAATCCTCGATACCTTACGCAAGCTAAGACGCGGTACCGCTGAAACTTCTGAGACTGAAATTACCACAGAGGAGACATCCCAGCCATCGGGAGAGGGTACTTCATCCCTACCAGCAACCCCGCTGAAAATTGAGCAATTCTGGCAATACGACGAACCGCTGGATTCTTCGCTGGTGGTAATTGCACCTACTGGCGACACTGTATTAAATGTACTGGGATCGATTTCCCTAGCATCTGGTTCTAGTCAGCCGGTGATGCAATATTTAGACACCGTTTATCAAACAGTGAGTCAGCAAGCTTTTCTAGCGGCGATGAATTTAGAAGAGAGTTGAAGACTACGATCGCATACTTCTTAGTTAACTTCTCCCTTACCCCAGAAAGAGCTATAAATTTCCCATTTTCTAGTTCGGAAATGACCCATGAGGATGAGGTTTGTATGCTCCGAGAAGTATGGCAGCGCGATCGCTCACTGCCCAAATTCTAGCCGCGCCTGCTCCACTAACTCACCCGTGACAACTTCCAAACCCCCTGCACGAGCGATTTGCTCAATTCGCTGACGCGCTTGGGAACGAACAAAAAAAGGAATATTTTTCAGCTTTGCCTTTGCTTCCGGCGTCCACTGTAAAACATCTGTAAAATCAGAATCGCGCATGGCACACCAGCCCTTAGCTATCAGCCGTTCGGCTTTTAGCTGGTAAACTTAATCGCATTTTATCAAGTTGCGATCGCTTTCGCGTATGCCTCTCCTAGCGGCTCCTCGCGCCATGACACACCAGCCTTAGGAGAATCAATTCTATGGCTGAGCAGCTTTTAGTTTTTTCTGTGCCGATTGCAGCAGTTGTTGGGTTTCTCGATAGTCGCTTGTTCCTGGTTTGACCATTTTCAACCGATGGATTATTTTTTGCATCTGGCTGACTATCTGGTTGCGGTCTGCTTGGGAACTATCTTTGGGTATCGACGCAAGCAAAGCGTTGATTTGTTGCTGAGCATCATTGAAGGCTTCGTGAGACTCGCGTTCTGTTTTTAATCGAATTTGCACAGTGTCTAAATTCATTTGGTACGTTACCAGTAGCTTTTGCGCTTCCACATAGTCAACGTCTTCCAGCCGAACGTTTTGCAGTTGGACAATCGCTTTGTACCACAAATTTTCAATTTGTTGCCACCGCTGTGCAGTATGAGGTGGATTTTGCCCAGTTTTAGCAGCAGCAAAAGCATATTGTTTGGCGGCTTGAATTAAAGTATTGGTGCGCCCCAAAATCTGCTGTTGTTGAGAAAGTTGGGACTTGATTTGCTCAAATCTATAGCGAATATTGGCAGTTTGCTCGTTAGGGATTGTCTGCGTATCGTACCCGCTAACATAGCGCCGACCCTTGCGGTTGTAAGAGTATCGCCGCGAAGAAACTGTATCTGAAACAGGTAGATAATCGATATGTGTTTTGGCTTTACTTAATTTATTTTCACCTAATGCCAAACTTGCTGCGGTCTTGGCTTGGTTAATTAATTCTTCTGCTTGATCTAAAGATGCGATCGCTTCCTGATAGCGATCCTCTGTACTCATAGAAGCATTTTGTCCCGCTGACTGATGAGCTGTGGGAGATAGCAAAATTGCCAAAACAAGCGTCCCTGTTCCCCCAACTAGCAACAAAGTCCCCCCAGCTACCGCACAGCCAGCTAATTTGATTTTGCCGAATATTCCCAGGGGACGGTTGGCTTTCGCTGCTGCTAGCAGTGCCTTCTGGCTGAAGTTTGCATAGGTGGCGATGACGATTTTCCGCAGTTCTTCTAAGGAGGCAGGTGAGCCTGGTTGCGATCGCAGTTTTTCTAATTCCTCCAGTACAATCCGCTGCTCCATTTGGCTCAAAGCGTCATTACCAGCACAGTTTTTCACTTCTGCACGGAGGATTTGAAAGGCGCGATTGTTGAGACGGGACATAAGCTACACCCAGCAACTCATGTTAGTGTTCCCGCAACTGACTGGAAAATCACTCAGATGGCAATCATATCAGCGACCTTAAATGATTCGTGAAGACGAGATCCCCGACTTCTTGGAGAAGTCGGGGATCTGAACCGCTAGCATCTCACCACTCAAATAGGATTGCTATAGACAGTAAAACACTCTTCGTTCAACTAATCTCTTGCCTATCGCAAATCTAATTCTTAGGGTTGAAGATTCAAGATTGAAATTTTTACATAAATCTTGTGAGTTGCACGCGGTAGCGTTCCTTTTTAGTGACAGCAATTTCCCCAACCTCTAACCGTCCTTTGCCGCGAATCGCAATTAAGTCTCCAGACTTCAGAAGATGACTTGGCTGGGTGACTTCTTTCCAGTTCAATCGCACATCACCGCCGTCAATAAAATCAACCATTTTGCTGCGAGACATCCCAAAACCAGCGGAAGCGATCGCATCCAACCTCAAAGAAGCCTCAACCGTCGTCAATTCTTTCTTTTTCGGTTCCCGAATTTTTAACTCGCTTAACTCAATTTGCCGAGTTTTTACCGGGACAGAACGCACCTGATTGAGATGCATTCCCAAAAACTCCACCATTTCTGGAACAACAATCGCCTGCGCTCCTTGCTCTCCCAGCACAATTACATCGCCAGTCTTTTCTCGCACGATCCCACACCCCAACATCGCGCCGAGGAAGTCTCGGTGGGTGGCTTGGTCAAACAAAAAATTCCCGGAAATATCGATAGCAGCAATCGAGACTTGGGACGAATCGAGGGGCAATTCTGCACGCGCGATCGCAATCCGCTGTCGTTCAGCTTGCGGATAACCTCCCCAGGCAACCAGTTGGACTTCTGTTAACCGATTAAACGCTTGCTGGATTTCAGCGAGTTCTGGAGGAGACAGAAAATCCGTAAAGACTACTTCCCACGTCTTAATCGCTTGATCCGCTAGATCGATAACACGAGCGACAGTCTCTCGATTTTCGACTCCTTTGAGGAGTTCTTCCCTTGGCAACATACAGCAGACGCTAGATTGAGGTGAAACTTTCTTGATTCTATCGTTGGGAGCGAAACCTGATGGAGAGTGCGATGAGTGCAATCGCTTTCGCGGATGCTGCTTTTAGCGGCTCCTCGCGCTTGGTTAAACTGAATCATTCCCCTTTACCCAAACCGATTCCCGACCTCCTTCCACGACCACCCGTCGTTTCTCACTAAGGCGAGAAGCAAACGTCGTCGTCTCGTCAAGTTGCTGACTTCTAATGCAAAGGCTTCATCGCTAACAGTGGGAATTCCATTCGCACGTAACTCATCGAGAACTGCCAGGGGTGGCACGTCTGAGGCTGGCTTAATGTAAGCAGAAGTCAGGGTTTCTAGAAAGACTGACAGGGTTTGCCGCACTGGGTATAGCGCCACCGCATCGGGTCGATGTTCCGGCTTAATTCCAGATTCGAGCAAGGTCAGCGCCTCGTCCAAGACAGCTATGTTAACTTCCGCCGCTGTCTCCCGCTTGGTGCTATGAAAGTAATGAAGTACCGGATAAGCGAAATGACTTTGCCCGTATAAGGCTAGCATGGGCGCGATCGCTACTAAGTGCTGAGACAGCATCCCAAAATCTTTGCCATTCCAAGCTTTAGTTACGATTTCGGTAGGAGTATAGCCAAGACAGGAAATGTAGGTTGCCAACTGTCGCTTCTGAGTCCCGGCTGACACCACAGAAAGCAGATAGGTAATCGACAGAGTAATCAGGAAAAACCCATTCGCTGCTGCTGCGGCTGTCACCAGTTGCCAAATTTTTCCTTGGGGTTGGTAGTCTCCGAGACCGAGGGTAACTAACGTATAACCTGTAAAGTAAATTTTCTCCCAGATGTCAGCAGGCTGCTTTGTATCCGCAGAAACCAAAGAGCGATCGCTGGCGCTAAAAATTAAGACCCATCCTGCCCAAGTGACCAAAATCCACAGCAGCGTAGAAATGACAATGGTGCTGTAGCCTGCAATGGAAAGCAACTGATGAGAGGGAGAGGTGCGATGTTGATGGAGGAGCAATTTCCACAAGCAATTGGACACTCTAGACGTAATTGGTCCCCCCCCACCCCCAACGGCGATTGTTGTCCAAAGTACATCAACGACAATCGAGCCGACCAGCGCAACTCCCAAACAAGTTAGCAATATTTGCATCAATACCAGCTCCCAATGACTTGCGCTCAGGCTGGTACTTAAAGTAACAACGTTCTGTTTATTACTTCCTCTGTCCGTAGATGGAAGACCCAGCTAGGGCAAAAGGTTGGGAGAGGTTTCCGTTCTAGACACCCCCTGAGTCCATGTAGCCTTGGATATTTTCGGGTTCAAACTGACGGAGAATCCGAGTCGCTTGGCGGATGATCGTTTCGGAAGCTTTCACAACAATCAGATACTTACCTGCATTGAGGCGATTGCGGTAAGGCAAGGCGTCACCACTCCCCAGTGCCAAGCCTACTCCTCCCCCCACAAACACGCTACCCATCGCACCGGAGGCGGCACCTAAAAGTCCAGCAATCAGGTAATTGCCGATTGGACCCGCCCAGGCAAAGGTGTCTAAACCCGTGGTGATATTGAAAGCTATTCCAGCGAAAAATCCAAAGGGGATGAGCCAATAAGCCATCAGCTTTGATTGCTTTTTAGCTTGCTCGTTGGGGTCAATTAAGCCAAATTCATCCGCGCTTTTGTATCCTCTGCCTAGGATACTGACTTTATTCATCGGTAAGCCTTCTTTCTCTAAAGCGGAATAGGCGGCTTCTGCCTGGATGCGGTCTGCCAGTACGGCAACGAGATAATTCATGGTGATTCGTAAAATGCTGAGATAGCCTTAGTTAAAGCCTAGCAGTGCAAGGGACAGCAAATCTTCTACCGTAATTAGGATGCACTTGCGCGAGAAGTCGCTAGGAGCGGTATATGCGAAAGCGATCGCATTTGTGCGATGGGTAGCTGATATCTTTGGCTGTGTTTTGTTTCGTTCCGCCATCGGCAAGAAGCACTTCGCCCACGCGAATGAAAGTTAAAAACTTTCAGCCAACCAGCCGTACAAAGACACCTGATACAGTTAAAATGACCTTCTGCCTGTATTGTTCGTGGTGGAGAGTGATTAGACGCGATGTCTAAGCCAGCTCCCATCAGGCAAGCTTGCTCCCAAGGTTTTACCGGCACGCGATCGCGTAACGCAAGGGAGCTATCCTGGCGAAGTGGATGCAACGCAACGCGCGACTTGCGGTTTTGACCTTTTAGGGGTCGTGCGTGCGTGTCGTAATGGAATTTTTATTTAGACTCACCTGCCCATCATGTCCAAGGTTCTTGTTTCCGATCCCATAGACCAAGTTGGAATAGATATCCTCTCCCAAGTTGCCCAAGTTGACATTAAAACAGGTCTTTCTCCAGAAGAACTGGTGCGAATTATGCCAGAGTATGACGCTCTGATGATTCGTTCTGGAACCCATGTCACCAAAGAAATTATCGAAGCGGGCACCCAGCTAAAAATTATTGGTCGTGCTGGAGTTGGCGTCGATAATGTCGATGTTCCAGCCGCCACCCGACAAGGAATTGTCGTCGTCAATTCCCCCGAAGGTAACACCATTGCAGCAGCAGAACACGCTTTGGCAATGATGCTATCGCTCTCCCGTTATATCCCCGAAGCCAATCAGTCGGTGAAAAGCAGTCAGTGGGATCGCAAGAGTTTTATCGGGGCTGAAGTTTACAAGAAAACGCTGGGTGTTGTCGGTTTGGGGAAAATTGGTTCTCATGTCGCCAGCGTTGCGAAAGCGATGGGGATGAAACTGCTAGCTTACGATCCCTTCATCTCGGTAGAACGGGCAGATGAACTGGGTTGTCGTCTAGTCGATCTGGATATGCTGTTTCAGGAATCCGATTACATTACCCTGCACATCCCCAAAACTCCAGAAACGACTCATCTGATTAACGCCGAAGCGATCGCTAAAATGAAACCCACGACTCGGATTATCAATTGTGCCCGTGGTGGCATTATTGATGAGGCAGCCTTGGCGGAGGCGTTAAAAGCTGGCAAAATTGCTGGGGCGGCGTTGGACGTTTTTGAGACAGAACCGCTTGGCGAGTCGGAGTTGCGATCGCTGGGGAAAAATCTTATCCTCACTCCCCACCTGGGAGCCTCTACAGCAGAAGCGCAGGTAAATGTCGCTATTGATGTTGCCGAGCAGATTCGGGACGTTCTGCTGGGGCTACCAGCGCGTTCAGCCGTGAATATTCCTGGGTTGCGGCCTGACGTATTGGAAAAACTCAGACCTTATCTCCTCTTGGCGGAAACTCTGGGTCATTTGGTCGGGCAACTGGCTGGAGGACGGATTGAGTTGTTGAATATCAGCTTGCAGGGAGAATTGGCAACTAATCAAAGTCAGCCTCTCATCGTAGCAGCACTGAAAGGGCTGCTCTCTCAAGCGTTGAGAGAGCGAGTGAACTACGTGAATGCCAGTATTGAGGCAAAGGAGCGGGGAATTCGCGTGATTGAAACGCGGGATGCCTCGATTCGAGATTATTCGGGTTCGCTGCAACTGTCGGCAAAGGGTTCCCTAGGAGAACACTCGGTCACTGGTGCTTTATTGGGCGATAACGAAATTCGGATCACTAGCATTGATGATTTTCCCATCAACGTCCCCCCCACTTCTAATATGCTGTTTACGCTGCACCGCGATATGCCAGGAATTATCGGGAATATTGGTTCCCTATTGGGCAGTTTTAATGTCAATATTGCCAGTATGCAGGTGGGTCGTAAAATCGTGCGCGGCGATGCAGTAATGGTGTTAAGCCTAGACGATCCCCTACCAGAGGGAATTTTGGCGGAAATTCTCAAGATTCCCGGCATTCGAGATGCCTATACGGTAACTTTATAAGTGCTGAGGATGGAGGATGTAGGACTGAGGACTGAGGTATGAGGACTGAGGATGAAGAAAAGAGATACACAAAGAGTAAATTCTTTTTAGTTTCTCTTGACTCTCTATTGCTAAGTTCTACGTTCTAACCTTCCTCAGTCCTCAGCCAGTGCTTCGCACCACTGGGCTAACAGTCCTCACCCCTCAGTCCTCAGTCCTCAGCCCTCATACCTCAGTCCTTAGTCCTCAGCCCTCAGCCCTGATGTATGGCAAACACCTGGTGGGAAATTCAAGTTCTCTGCGACCCAGCCTTAGAAGATTTAATTTTCTGGCGGCTGGAAAAATTTGGCTGTCGCGGCACATCCATTGAGGTTAAAGGACACTCGCGCCTAGTGTGTGGTTATTTATCCGCACTCCAAGCGCAGTTATTAGATTTGGCGGCGCTGTCTCTGTGGCTGCGTCAAGATGCGCTGAATGTGGGAATGCCGATGCCGGTGATGGATTGGCATTTAATTGATGAGGAAGATTGGGCAAGTAGCTGGAAGCAATACTGGCAACCGCAAGAAGTTGGCGATCGCTTATTAATCTACCCTGCCTGGTTGCCCCCTCCAGAGCAGACGGAACGGATTACCCTGCG
>NZ_JAMPJZ010000048.1:0-42704 GCF_039961835.1 Trichocoleus sp. ST-U1 | reverse complement strand
AATGACATCGGCGGCACCTTAATGGAGGAGCATATTACAACAATGGCTGGGGCAGTGGGTGGCACCTGCATGGAAGTGGAAACTTTGCAGTCAGCGATTCGTTCATTAGGGCGTCCTTACCAACAACGGGATACACTCTACAGAGTGCTAAAGAGGGACACGGTTGCTGTTCTCTCCTGAGCGGGCAGTTAATATTTGGCTCGACTCAGATCCGGGCGTCAGCGTTGCACAGCATTGGCATCCGAATCAGTCGGTTGTTGCTCAAGATAGCTCGCCCGAATGCGAAAGCTCCTACGACTCTTGACTTGGTTTATGCCTCAGAAAAATCAACGTTCCCTTCTGACTGTGGCAGCTGCCGTGTTGCTGATTGCTGGCGGCGCAGTAACTTACTGGCTGCTGATGCAGCGGAATCTATTTCAGGCTGATGTCCCGGTGGGTGCCGAGATGGTTCCCCAGGATACCTTGCTCGCCGTGTCAGTCTCGACTGATGAAAAGCAATGGCAGCAACTGCGGCAATATGGCACTCCCGCTAGCCAATCCGCATTTGGCAAACAACTCGCCGAACTGGAAAAAAATCTCCTCACTGCTAACGGCTACAACTACCAGCAAGATATCAAGCCTTGGGTGGGTAAAGAAGTCACGATCGCTTTTTTGTCACAGCAGTTACCCCAGAATCCCAATGCTGTCCCGGTTGGTCAACAATCGGTGGTGATGGTATTGCCGATTGAAAATCCTCTGCAAGCAAAGCAAGCGCTAGAAAAATATAGAAACCCGACCTCTAGCAAGTTTGTTGAACGCATTTACAAAGGCATCAAGATTCGAGAAACCCAAGGCAGTCCCGCCCAGAAATTCTCAACGACGCTGCTAGAGCGTTCCTTAATTGTTAGCACCGATCCGAAAGGGACGGAGCGCGTCATTGACGCTTATAAAGGCGGTGCCTCCCTAGCGGATACTCCAGGCTACACAGAGGCTTTGGGAAAGATTAAAGCGGGTGCGCCGTTTGCCAAAGTGTATTTTAATGTGCCCGTGGCAACAGCAATGGCAGCCACCTATTCGGCGCGATCGCTTTCTCCCCAAAATCTTGCCTCGGTTCAACAAAGGCAGGGAGTCGGCGCGACGGTGACACTGGAACCGGAGGGACTTCTGTTTAAAGGAGTGTCTTGGCTGAAGCCGAATAGCGAGACAAAGTACGTAGTGGAAAACAACGCCAAAAGTATGCCTCGGCGTCTCCCCGGCAATACTCTGATCGTGACCACTGGTGGCAATTTGCAGCAGTTGTGGCAAGATTACGTCCAAGGTGCCCAAGCGAATCCGCTGATCCGGGTTAGCCCAGAACAGATGAAGGCCGAGATTCGGTCTAAATTAGGTCAAGATTTAGAGCAAGATTTGCTGCCTTGGATGAAAGGCGAGTTTTCTCTAGCATTAATTCCCACACCTCCAGGAACTCCCTCGATTTTAGGTGCTGGGGTGGCGTTCTTAGTGCAAACAAGCGATCGCCCTAGAGCTGAAAAATCCCTCAAGCAGCTGGATGAGGTGATGGCACAGCAATATAAGTTTCAGGTACAAGAAACGACGCTCAACGGTCAACCCATCACCAATTGGACTTCGCAACTCGGTGGCTTAGCCGCCACTCACGGCTGGTTAGATGGTAATGTTGCTTTCCTGACATTAGGGGCACCTGTTGCTAGTACCCTCGTCCCCAAACCCCAAGCGACTTTGGCAGACAGCCAGTTATTCAAACAAGCGATTCCTCAGCAGCTCAATGACAAGAACGGTCTATTTTTTATTGATGTTGACCGTACCATTAATGCTGGGAATCTGTCGCTCTCGCAAGTCGATCCAAATCAAAAAATCTTTACAAACGCGATACGCTCCATTGGCGTCACGGGTGGCATCAGTAGCGATCGCAGTAGCCGCTTTGATATCTTCGTCAACATGAAGAAAGTTGGAGATCCCAGTCCTTCGCCAAAAGCCAGTCTCTCTCCCAGTCCTAGCCCTTCTCCTTAAATTTTCGGTTCTCAACCCCAAGGTACGCTAAGGTTCGCGCTAAGGTACGCAAAGCTCAATAATTCCTTGGCGTACCTTGGCAATTGCCTTGGCAGGATGACAGCGTTAAAAAAAATAACAATTAGTTGTCTAAACCTGGGTGATTCTACCAAGCCTCAGAGCGACCAGAACCGATAGGATCAAAGTGGCGCTTGTGTGAGCGACTTAGATAACAATTGCTGGAAAGAATACAAGATGAACCTGGTTGCACTCCAGAGTGGGTTAGATAATATCTCCTTCGCCGTCCTGTTTGCGACGATGTTGATGTACTGGATAGGAGCAGCTTTCAATGGCATCCCCTATCTGTGGGCTTTATCGACGGCAGGGATGGCGATCGCAAACCTCTGCATTGCCGCCCTACTGGGCGCACGATGGCTGGACGCAGGCTACTTCCCTTTGAGCAATCTCTATGAATCCCTCTTCTTCCTAGCTTGGGGGATTACCACGATCCATCTGATTGCTGAAAACATGAGCAAAAGCCGCTTAGTAGGCGTCGCCACGTCACCCATTGCAATGGGTATCGCCGCTTTTGCCGCCTTGACGTTGCCATCAACCATGCAGTCGTCAGAGCCTTTAGTCCCGGCACTAAAATCCAACTGGCTGATGATGCACGTCAGCGTCATGATGCTTAGTTATGCCGCGCTGATGGTGGGATCGCTGCTTGCGATCGCTTTCTTAGTGGTAAGTGGCGGTCAGAATGTCGAACTCCGAGGCAGTTCTGTCGGAACCGGCGGATTTCGCAGTAAAAATGACCCGGCACGCCCCTACCGTCTGCAACGCGCCAGCGATTTCGTGCCCCAGCCACAAGGAGCAACCAGCGAGTCATCTTCTGCTGTGGAGCGTATTTTTGAAAGCAATGGCAGCACGAAAACAGCCGTTCTCGATTTAGTGACCTCCCAGCCTTCCCAAGAAGGGGTATCTGAATTACCAACCCTTTCGCCCCAGCGCCTGAGCCTTGCCGAAACCTTAGATAACATCAGCTACCGCATCATCGGTTTAGGATTTCCTCTCCTAACGATTGGAATTATTGCCGGTGCTGTCTGGGCAAATGAAGCTTGGGGTTCTTACTGGAGTTGGGATCCCAAAGAAACTTGGGCACTGATTACCTGGTTGGTATTTGCCGCCTATCTCCATGCCCGCATCACCAAAGGCTGGCAAGGAAGACGACCGGCAATTTTGGCGGCGACAGGCTTTGTTGTCGTCTGGATTTGCTATCTTGGGGTCAATTTGCTAGGTAAAGGACTCCACAGCTACGGTTGGTTCTTTTGATCTTTTAGTCAATTCGCGAATGGCTTTTAATAATTAGCGTTCCTGCGATTAGCCATTAGCAATGACGGATGACCAATGACCGATAACGAATAACTCTTTAAACTATCAATTCAACTGGGGGAGATGGTTGTGGATAATCAGTTCGACTCGCTAGCCAAAGGTGAAGTTCTCTCTGTGGATGAGTCTTCCCAAATTTTAATTGGGCACCGCACATTCAGAGTCGGTGAATTCGCAGATGCAATCAGAACGCAGTTGGAATATGGTTTAGGTGGATGGACAGAAGAAAAGGATGGCTGGTTTAGCGACCAAGGCATTCCTTGCGAAGTGCTGAAATTCGGCTCCAACGGCTGGCAAAAGGGGAAAGTCAGATTTAGCTTGGAATTTTGCCCGGAAGATCCGCAGACGCAGCAGTCATCAACCATTGAAGACAGTGAGCCACAAAGGGCACCGATCCCAGCCACCTTGGATGAGGAAGTGTTAGTTGGAGCCGAAGCACCGTTAATCTATGAGGAAGAGTTAATTCTCATAGAAGTGCCAGAATCCGCTTTGGGAGAACTGGAAATGGCACCAGAAGCAGCCTTTGGTGCAGACGATCTGGATCTCACTGGAGAATCAGCCTTTGGTGCGGATGATTTGGAAATGGCACCAGCAGCAGCCTTTGGTGCGGATGATTTGGAAATGGCACCAGAATCAGCCTTTGGTACGGATGATTTGGAAATGGCACCAGAAGCAGCCTTTGGTGCGGATGATTTGGAAATAGCACCAGAATCAGCCTTCGCCGTGGACGAACTGGATCTCACTGGAGAATCAGCCTTTGGTGCGGACGAATTGGATCTCACCGGAGAATCAGGTTTCGGTGCGGACGATCTGGATCTCACCGGAGAATCAGGTTTCGGTGCGAACGATCTGGATCTCACCGGAGAATCAGGTTTCGGTACGAACGATCTGGAATTTCCAGAATTGTCTGAAAAGGAAGAGAACCCATCAGACTCGCTACTCGATGATGTCTGGCAAGACATGAATGAAGCTAGCTGGCGTAACAATCAGTAGGGAAGCGAAAATTGGGTGAGGAATCATCGCTCACAAGCTAACTGATATCAGACTCACGAAGAAGGGGCACTGTTATATGACAGCGCCTCTTTTTCTGTAGTTGATTTAATGAAGGGAAGGGGCACGCCGCTTTACCTGACAGTTTTAGAACGACTTGGAAAGGGATGGGGGATCTTTATTCCCAACAAAATTGAAAATTCAGACCGATAACAGTAAGTCTTCTCCAACTCAAACCTCAAAATCCAATTTCTCCCCCACTGTTAAGCGAGTTCCATTCGCAAAGTCCCAACCAGACTGAGGGCGTTTTCCAGCCATCTGTATTTCTCGCAATAGCAACAGTCCATCCCCTGTTTGAACAATTGGGCCAAATCCTTTGGCAATGCTCACGACCTCACCTGGATGTGCCGAACCAGAGCACAAGGAAGACCAATCCAATAGCGCCTTTAATTCTGGGGCGATTTGCCAGTAAGCCTCTCCTAAAGGGGCAGTGGCGCTGATTTTGAGCGGATTTCTCCGAAATGTTGTCACACAATCCGGGAAAAATCCCCTGACTTGGTTATGTAATGCGATCGCGCTTTTCGACCAATCAAGACAATAATCCGGTTTTTTAATCAGCGGCGCATAAGTCGCCTGCGATTCATCTTGGGGGATTGGTTCAATTTCCTGGCGTTCCAGCTTCAGGAGGGTTTCTACTAATAAATCTGCCCCAATCTCGGAAAGCTTTTGCGCCAAATCTTGAGCATTATCCAACAGTCCAATCGGCGTATTAGCTTTTAGCAGCACTGCCCCCGTATCCATCCCCGCATCCATTAGCATCGTTGCGATCCCCGTTTCTGTCTCGCCATGATAGAGGCACCACTGGATGGGAGCAGCACCCCGATACTTGGGCAAGATCGAGCCGTGTACGTTGATGCAACCCAATTTGGGCATATCTAGAATTTGTTGGGACAAAATTTGTCCGTATGCCACCACAACAAAAACATCTGCATTTGTCTGTTTTAGCTGAGCGAGCGTTTCCTCGTCTTTTTTAATCCGCTGCGGTTGCCAAACAGGTAGCTGATGCGTCAAGGCGACTGATTTTACTGGAGAAGGCATCATTTGGTTGCCCCGTCCCCGACGTTTATCCGGCTGCGTAACAACGCCTAAAACTTCAAATTCTGGATTAGCGAGTAACCGTTCTAAAGTAGGGACGGCAAATTGTGGGGTGCCAAAAAATATGACTTTCATTTCCTTAGGGAACGGTAATTGGTAATTGGTCTTGATTGAAAAGCAATTTTTCCCTTAACCATTAGCAAAAAAGTAAAAACTAAGGGTTAATAATCGCAATTTCGATGCGGCGGTTTCGTTGTCGGTTGGTATCGCTATTATTTTCTACTAAGGGAAAAGTTTCGCCGTAACCAACAACAATCATGCGATATTTTTTCTCCAAAGCAGTGAATAAATACTGCTCGGCAGCTTGGGCGCGTCGAAACGATAGCGCTTGATTGTCTGTAGATTCACCAACGTCATCGGTGTGAGCAGCAATTTGAATTGTGGCACCTGGATAGTTCCGTAAATCGGCGATGACATTGTCTAAAATTACGGGTGCCTGTGGTAGCAGAACACTATCGCTGTCTTTAAATAATAAGTCGCTAGGTAGGGTGACTTTCAAAGCATCCGATGGTACAGAAACCCTAGAAGCGTTAGTGACTTGATTGGAATTGGGAACGCGATCGCCTTGAAGTTGCTGGGAGATTTCTTGTAGACGTGCGGCGAGGGGTTCGCTGGAACTCTGGCGACCGACTTGGGTTTCCAGTTTAGTCGTGCGATCGCGCAGTGCTTGCAATTGCGTCTGTAACTGTTGCAGCTCTGCTTCCAGTTGCTGTCTTTGTTCCGCACTCAGTTCTACTGGCGGACTGGCGCTGGTGACAGCAGGGGACGGCTTAAAAGTAGAGGAGGCGGTGGATGTCTCTAGTTTGGCGCGGCGCAGCACTTTCACAACTAGGGGCACCTCTGGCGTCAGGTCGGGAAAGACTCCCGCGAGGACGAGACCGAACAGCCACGCCAAGCCACCTCCCACCCCCAGCAACAGCACTCGCCAGAGTAAAACCAGTAAAAACCTCCCAATGCCTGTAGATTGGCGAGGAGAAGTGTTATCGGCAAATGGTGCTTCTTGTTTTGTCACCCGTTTTCCTATTTTTATCCAGACAACAGATTAACACTCGATAATTGCGATTAAGCTTTTTTCGTTGTCCGAGGCAATAAAAATGGGCGATCGCATTATTAACTTGCGCGAAGAGACATTTGGGAATACTTTTGGGATATAACCCTGGAGTGCCGTTGTGATGTTATTAGGTAGCCCTCAGTCACTGTCTAGGCAAGTATGTAGAAATCAGTCAACCTGCCCCCAAGAAAATTTCTTGCCTTAGATTAATTTTTAATCGCTTTTCGACCGTCTTGTGGAAAAATATCATAACAAGAGCGATAAGGTGTTTCACCCATCAAGCCGGATTCATTGAGATATGATAAATTTTTTTACATCTTTTGTTTTTTTTGACAGGTTTTGTGGATATACATATAGATATAGGGACGCTGCACCGTTCCTTGGGCGTTGCTCCTCACACAAGAAACGCCGTTTAGCAACCCCACCCCCAATCAATGTTCATTCGCCTCTTCCGCTCAGGATGGTGCTCTAATCAACCATACCTTCCGCTTATTGCGGCTGCGCTGCTGATGGCTCCTAGCTCATTTGCCTTAGCTGGCACGGCTGCGTCTACAATCGCAGGTCCCTCTACCATGCAATATCCGCAAGCCCGAAAGGAATTATCTGAAGCTGCTCCCGACATGACTCAAGCAGTAGTGCAAATCGACCCCCTCGATAGCCCTCATCCCGTCCCGTGGAATTGGGTAATGACTACTCATGCAGAAGTTACCGCCAACGGCGGCACTGGGGTACGTTACTATCGCAGTCCCTCTTTAGTGTCTCCTGATGGTCAGTATGCTGCTTACAGCCGGATTCAGTTGCAGGTGCAACCGGAGTTGTACCAATGCCGCATTTCCAGCGTCATGTTTGTAGAAAATTTGAGGACAGGGGATTTACGAACGATCTCGGCGTCTTCTCCTTTGGCTGACAATCCCTTTGTCAGTAACGAAGAAGCGGATATGCCGGGGATCATCGCCATCTTGATCCCCATTTCGTGGTCAGCGAAAGGCGATCGCGTCTTAGCACGGCAATTTGAAGGTTTATTTAGTACGTCCGATGCTTCTGACTATGCCGTTGTTTGGGATCGTCAGCAGAATCGTACTACGACTCTCTCTCCTGACCGCGATGATTACACCAACGCGGTGTTGTTAGGCTGGAGTCAAACTAATCCCGACCAAGTTCTGTTTCGAGCAGGCGAATTGGGCGAGGAAGAATGGCCTCTATGGGCGGTTGATTTGAAGGGTCAAACCGTAGCCGCAATTGAGGATCAACCCCTCATTTTTGGTCAGACGATTACCCATTCTTGGGCAGGGCCACAGGCTCATTTCTAAAGGAACAAAATCAAGGATGAAGGATGAAAAAGATTGAAGGTGACAAAAAAAGTTTTTTACTCATACTGTCAGCCGGAATTTTAAACTTCATCCTTCTTTTTTTCTGATGAATCTAGCTTAGAGCTGCCAATATTTATATATTTTTAAATTAAATTTTGATTAAATCTTTGATTAAGTCTAAACGATTTAAACGAGTCTTTTTAAGAGTTTTCGTTAGCCTGACTTTTTTGCTTTTGGGTTCGGGCTTTTTTATTTATTATACATTAAAAAATTCTGCTAACAAAAACAATATATCAAATTATGAAATTTACCTCAAAAATCAATTAAATCAACCAAATTCTTATCCGGTTAATTATCCTATCTCATCGAGTGGTTATCAACCCGTCAGCGTGTGGACAGGACGCCTAATATTACTACCGAAAGAGCAGAGACAGCTTAGAAAATCGGTGCTTTTTGAAGTTTATAATGCTGATTCCGCGCATCAGAATCTAGTAGGAAAGATTGTAAATTTAGAATGGAGCCGGGACGCAGAAGTGCAAAGATTTGTCCAGGCTGTAACGCAAGATGTCAAATTTATTCAGGCAACTGAAGATAGTAAAAAAACGGGGAATTTGCATCCTGACCGATTAAACAATTGGCAAAATGTCGATCCCTTAGAATCCTTGGCTGGAGCGCGACCTCAAGATGATGTCGTCGTGGAACTCAAAAACCCAGTTGTTGTCACCAGTAACCAAAAAGAACGCCCCTCGCTGAGGATTCCTCAAGAACCCGTACAAGTCACGGGTCGGATTTATGCTTTAGTGACAATTATCAAAAGAGAGGAAGCAGATAGCATTAGCGCAACGTCTTCTTCGGATCGTTTTGTTGTACGTCACTTTAATAAAAAAACAAAACAATTTGATGGCCCTTTAGAAACCATTCGGATTCCTCAAGTGCCATCTGACCGCAACGGGATTACTCGCTCAACAAATCGAGGAATTGAAAAGTCTCCCCTCAATTCCGCAGGCTGGTACATTTATGGGACAAAAGATGCCGAGGGAATATTTGTCACCCAGGCAATTGAACCCCGCGCCTTGATGCGTTTGCAACCAGATGAAGTGCGGATAAATCGGAAATCTGCTAATTCCTATCTGAAAAAAGAACTTTGGAAAGGTACTGAAGGTCAAAAAGGAACCGCCAAGATAGTTTTACTCGATCCAAAAAGTCAACAATTTAACGAGGCGGTATCGAAATGGCGCGAGGGAGATAAGGCAATTGTCCTTCATACATATGGTGGAATTGGGGGTAAAAAACCCGAACCCGAACCACTGGGTGTAGTTACCGGACACTTTGCTTATGGAATTGCGACGGTCGTGCGCGATCGCTTCACGGATGAGTTACGCTTTGACATCGAGTATCGGCAAGTTTACGCCCATAATCCGGATGGGATTATTGCTGGCACCATGAAATGGTCTACTTATATGGGAGATTTGCAGCGGGGTTGGCTGGGAAATCGGCCTGTATCCGATGCGATCGTCAAGCTCGATGCTGTGACGCAAGATTATGATTTTGATAGCATCCAACTGTCACCTATGAAAGAATTTATGCGCCAGTTGGATATTATGATGGCACGCTACCGGATTGGAGATGGAACGGGTAGTTCAGTGGTGACACCCTCAACTTCTTGCGTACAAGATGCTAACCAAGCGCTTTTTGTGACGATTAAGCAGGTAGAGAAACAGGTGGCGTCGAATCCTCGGATTCAAGAGTGGTTGCGACGTCATCCTACCGACGCTCAAACCTTACGATTTCAGCAACTCGTGAAATTAGGGCGATCGCTTGAAAAGCAATTAGCACCCCTAGGGATTATTCGTTCCGATTGGCAAGAAAACGCTGAGAATTTAGCAGGAACCAGGACAGCGGACGGCACCCTTACCACTGTCTTGAAGGCAGCAACAACTTGGCGAACCATGTTACCTCGACGGGCGCATGATGAAATTGCCACGATTTTGTTAAATAATGGAGCCGTTTTGTGGGTAATCCGAACTAATCAAGTAGGGGGATTTAATCCAGATATTGTGCCTCGTGCCCCTACAGCCCTTTTAGGGCACCGCACGAATTGATAAAAATTCTCCCATCAAACAGCAGAAACTAGCAGGAGACAGGAGCAGCAATGGTGCAGCAGCCAAGACAGGAGGATCGACCACCACTTTATAGCTGCGTTATTGCAATTGATAACGTTACCGGACGCCAAGAGGAAGAAATAATCGCCTTCGGCGTATCTGTGGATGACGCGAAAAACAAAGCTCAGCAGTTGTTAGCAAACTATGGATGTGACGAATCGCAAATTCTCAAGTTAATACAGCAGGCAAGAATTGAACCCCTATCTCCCTGGTGTTCTCCTGAATAGAAACAAGGTTAATCTGAATGCGATCGCTACTCGTCTGCTTTATCTAGAGGATTTTGAAGGCGCTTCCGTTCGATCTCCTCTAAAGCTTTTCGAGGATCGGTACGGCGACGACGATACCAAGTCGCGCCCCCAACCAACATCGCAATTAATAGCAAGGCACCAATTAAGGGCAAGAAATCGCCCGTTTTTAGCGCCCGTAAGCCGTAACTCCCTAACATTACAAATGGCAACACTCCGGGGATGGTTCCCAGAATGGTTCCTAGTAGATAATCCCGAAAGCGAATTGAAGTCAAACCAGCCGCAAAATTAACTAAGCCGTAGGGAATAATTGGCTGTAGGCGGATGGCAAACATATAGAATAAGCCACCCTGAATCATCTCCGCATCAATCGCTTGCAAGCGTCCACCCAACTTTTGAACGACAAATTCACGCCCCACCGTGCGCGTAAAGGCAAAAGCCACTACAGCCGCAATCACGGCGGCAATACTCGTCCAAAGCGTCCCCAACCAAGGACCAAAAATTGCGCCACTGGTAAGATTTAGTGCTGTAGAAGGCAAGATTAACAGTGTCGCCAAGGTATAGAAAACGATATAAATAATCGGTGCCCAGATACCAGCTTGATTTAGCCATGTTTGGAGTTGAGCTGGATCGATGCCTCCCAAAAAATATACTGCGAGTCCCGTCGCTACAATGCAGACGGCAGTCAATAGGAAAATGCCACTTTTAGCGTTCAACAAAAACTCCTTTGTTTTTAGCCATTAATCATTTGTCATTAGTAATAGGGCTTACGCAGAGATCCCCCTAAATCCCTCGATAAATTGGGGAACTTTTCCGGTTCTCCCTTTTTTAGAGAGGTTAGGGGGAGCTAGGTTTCAAGCTTTCAGCGCGTAAGTCCGGAGTTATTCGCGATTAATCCTTGCTTATTCGTTCTTCAGATATTACTAAAGCCTCTTGAGTGCTAATTTCTGATTTGTGACGCTTTTCGGTTGACTCTTGACTTTTGAAACCATAAGCTTCACGCACTAAATAAAGCGGACGTCCTTTGACTTCTTCATAGACACGACCAAGATACTCGCCAATGATCCCCAGTGTTATTAACTGGATGCCTCCTAGAAATAACACCGCCACCATGATGGAAGCATAACCCGGAAGATCGATCCCAAAAATTAGAGTGCGAAAGAATAAGAAGCTAGCGTAAATAAATGACAAAAAAGATATCGTAACGCCCACGTAACTCCATACTTTTAAAGGGAGAAAACTAAAGGAAGTAATTCCATCTAGGGCAAAGTTCCACAGACGCCAATAGTTCCAAGTCGTGGTTCCCTTATAACGTGGGGGACGATCGAATAAAACAGAGGTTTGCTTGAAACCCACCCAAGCAAAGAGTCCTTTCATAAATCGGGTTCGTTCTGGCAGTAGCTTGATGGCTTCTACCACACGCCGATCGAGCAACCGAAAGTCCCCGGTATTGCGGGGGATGGGGACGCGACTCATCTTGCCAATGATCTGATAGAAAGCTTTGGCTGTAGAGTTTTTCAGCCAACCTTCATCACGCGATCGCCTAGTTGCATAAACGACATCATAGCCTTCGCGCCATTTGTCTACCAGTTCCTTAATTAACTCTGGCGGATCTTGCAAGTCGGCATCAATTGGGATTACCGCAGCACCCGCAGCGTAGTCAAGTCCGGCACTGAGGGCGACTTCTTTGCCAAAGTTGCGGGACAAGTTGACGACTTTAATCGCTGGGTTACGATAATGATGCTCAATTAGACACTTTAGGGTATTGTCCTTACTGCCATCATTGACGCAAACAATCTCGTAGGTTGTATTTACGGTTTCTAGTACCGATAGCAGCCGCTCAAACAAGTAGTCAATATTGTCCTCCTCGTTGTAAAGCGGTACTACCACAGAGAGTTCTACTGGGTCAATATCTAAGGACATAAAAAAACAAAGACAAGCTAATATATGTCAAGTTTCACCTAACTTGACTGCACTTTAACCTAAATTCTAATTTCGTCAATATTATGAGCCGAAGCTTCACAGTTCCTAAATCATCGCGGCGCTGGTTGTCGCTGGAGATGTTGCTCCTAGGCGCGATCGCGATCGCTGTTTTGTTAAGAATTATCTATCTAGGCAGCCGAGAATTTTGGTACGACGAAGTTCTATCCCTGATCCTCGCCAGCGGTCACGGCGTTGACTATCAAGCTCCGGGAGCGCAACCCGTCAACCTGCGGGACTACAGCGCTTTATTGATCCCACGAGCCGGTGATGTCGTAGGAACGATCAAAGATGTCTATAAAGGTATCTTGGGCGATGTCCATCCGCCCCTTTCTTATTTCAGCCTGTACTTCTGGCTACAGCTATTTGGCAATAGCGAAGCTGCCTTACGAGGTCTGGGCGCATTGCTGAGTGTAGGTGCAATTGGCGGTGCTTACGGATTAGGACGTTTTGTGATGGGACATCGCGGCGGACTGATTTTTGCTGCCTTACTCGGTACAAATCCTTTCTATTTATTCCACTCTTTAAATGCCCGGATGTATGGCCCGCTGATTTTATGGACGATTCTCAGCACCTGGGCAATGCTGCATCTGGTTGACACAAAAGGAGCAACAGAGAGTGTCCGAGCCTCCGAGTGGGAAATTGAACCAGACGCCACGCCATCATCCCATCATCCCAGCAACCGCTCATCGATTCTCTGGAGTGCGATTCTGATTGTTTCAGTCGCTGCTGGACTGCTGACGCAGTATCTTTTTGTCTACTGGGTGATGACCCTAAGCATCTTTGTCCTCATCTTTGACCGGCGGCGGTGGTGGCAGCACGGATTGCGTTTGGGGGCGAGTGTATTGCTGTGGATGCCTTGGTTTGTTTGGGGAACTCGGAAGCAGGGGCGTCTGGGTGAAGTGGGCAATCAGTTTTCCAAGGGAAATCATTTCGCAGATGTTACCCAAACCTTGAGCAGTCACTTGTTACTGGGAGACTGGGTGGGAGATGTCGTCAAAACTCCCGCAGAAGCGACCCTCGCGATTGTGGCAGGGTGCCTGATAATTTTGTTGCTAGCCGGGTGTACCTTTAGCCTCTGGCGGCAAGCAAAGCGTCGTACCTTATTCATGGCTTTGTCACTGGGAATTTTGCCCCTGTGCATTGCATTTGCAGTGGATATTCTCGCTGGCAAATACACGATTGGCTTTGGCGGTGGAAGGGCACTGATTTTTGTTTTGCCTGGATGCTTGCTATTAATTGCTTTATGGCTGGAACGGGCGGCGGGACGCTGGCGCGGAGTAGCGGTAGCAGGTTTGCTGCTGTTGTATCTGGGCATCAGCATCGGGGACTTCAGCACGAGAAACCGCTCGATGTTCCATCAGATAGCAGATTTGATTCAACAGGAACCTACAACGCCAACTTTAATCGTGATGAACTCCCGCGCTTGGGGTCACATTCTGCGTTTGGCTTATTATCTTCCTCCCACTGCCCCGGTTCAGCTATTAGCACAGCATCCTGCCGACCTTGCACCTGCTTTAGAAAAAGTTCTGACAAGCGGACAAGCAACGCAATATCCTCGGATTCTCTGGTTAGAGAGCGCCCGTCCTGTGAATAAGGCTCCCAAAACGGAGGCAGAAAAACAGCAAATTCAGCAGGAAATCCAGCGAGTTTTGCAATCTCGTTACCAGTTGGCGCAAACGCAGCAGCTATCGGGAACCACGATTCTGGATGAGTTTGCGGTTAATCTTTACAAGAATCGGAATCTCTAATTTTTGGGCCATTGCCAGTTAAAACGATTCCATTCGTAAATGCCTTGAATCTCATACTCGCTGCCATTCTCAAACCGGATAATGCAGTTAGTATGAGAGACCCCGCTCTCTGTGGTCTCGTAAACCCCAACCACCGTGCAGGGAAACCATTCGCGACTACAGGGGCCGTTTTCTTGCACCCACTCCCACAGACCATTAGAAACCTCAATGCGATCGCCTACTTTCAGCTTTAACCCTTGCTTGCCCTCCCGCTCATAATACTCAGCCAGATGAACCGGCTGAATGCGATAGAGCCACCCAAAGCCATAGCGATCGCGTAAAAATTGCATCGCTCCCGAATCTTGATTATTCAACCAGTCATTGAGTAACGTAATCTTCCAAGAGCGATTTTGTCTTTCTTGTTCCTTGACAAATTGCAGTAAAGCTTTGACTTGTTCTGCTGTCAGTTCCTCCAATGGATTCGCACCATCGGCATTTTCATCACCACTCGCCGGGTTCTCCCCTTGGGCACCCAGCAGTTCCTTGACAAGAACTTGCAGCAGAATTTGCTTCTGCATATCGCTGAGAGGATATACAGCCTCCTCACATAGACTAAATGCTGCTTGCAGTGCCGCTTCAATCTCAGATCGGGTCACAATCAATTCCTTACTTTGGAATGGATCGCCACACAGCAGAGCTATCTCGGTGATTCTGAGTGGGAATGCCCAGACTTAGAGCGCTCATTAAGGGCGATCCCCTATTATCGCAGAATTGTCAAGATATCCCGAAGCTCCTGTTTGACTAGATTCGCGCTAAGCTGAGGGGTGAAGTTCCCAAAAAACCTGAAGTCATGGTACGGTTTATGCGATTTCGAGCTGTGTCTATTTTTTTCATCTCTTGCCTTATCGGAGTTGTGAACTTGCTGTTTACTCCTCCGGCTTTGGCATTGACACAGATTAAACTGTCTGAACTTTCCTACCATGACTGCCCATCTGAGTTAGCAGATGGGGCGGTTATGAGTACCGGCGCTTCCAGAGCCGCGAGTTGCTACATTGTTACCGGCAAAGCTCAAAATGACTCTGATAAATATGTCTACAACGCCGATATTTTTGGTCGCATTTACGACGCGAATGGCGACTCGGTAATGCAAAACCGAACGCGCCTCGGTTCGATCGAAGAAGTGCCGCCTGGAGTCAGCGATTTTGAACTCAGGATCTCGGTTGCTGCAAATCAACCGACACCCTTGCAGCTCAAGCAATTCAAAGCCGCTGGATTTAACGGTACAGTCCGCCGTTAACAAGTCCGCACGCTAACAAATCCGCCGTTAACATCTGATTGCAAGGATTTTAGATTATAGATTCACTCCAAAATCCAAATCTAAAATCCTTTGACCCTAAAAACCCGGAGTGAATTGAATGCTGGAGAACAATCCAGCCAGAATTTGCAGCACAAAAATAGCTAAAATCGGGGAGATATCCAGACCACCCAACGGCGGAATAATCGAGCGAAAAAGGTTGAGGTAAGGGTCTGTAATTGGACTCAAGGTAGAAGCTATCTGGTTCATCCAATTGACTGTCGGAAACCAAGTTAAAAGAATCCGTACAATCAATATGAACATATACATGTTCAGAAAGGTGGAGATCGTATTGATCAGTAATTCAGCTGAAGAATTCATCGGTGTTGAAGGTTCCTTGTTAAAATTGGTGAACGCTTGAAACTTGAAGACAGTTTAACGGATTTACCGGATTGAAACTTAGGAATCTTGATTAAGCGATGTTCCTAGGGAACGACCCCTTTCAGAAATTCGTGCTGTATCTGAGGAAGAAAATCGCTCCCGCTCTAGTTCTGTACTCTTGCCATTTACAGTGCCTAGCTGTGTCCGGACTTCATCAATTGCTGCATTTAACTGAGCAATTTTATCCTCTAAGCCTCGCCGTGCAAATTCAATACTTTCTGAATCTTTTAGCTGACGCTTTTTCCCCTTGCTAGGCTTCGCTTCTGACGAGCCAGGATTGAGCAGAGAGGCGTCAGGTGTGTCGTTAGTTTCGGACGCGCGTCCAGAAGCAACCAGCGCTCCGACAATTCCACCGACTAGACCGCCAACTATCGTTCCAGCCAGAAATCCACTGCCAAAACTATCGCGCTGACTCATCTTAAAATTACCGTTGTTTTTTTTCTTGTTGCAACTGTTTTCAGGTTAACTTTTTGCTGACCTCGATGCCTACCAGTCTAAGGAGTCATCTGTTCAGTTGTCAGTCGTCCTAAGTAAGAAATCTGAACACAGATTTCATCTTTGATTGCTCATCTTTTGGATCGTGCGTTGGATACCGCGTCAGGTGCCAAACGTGCGATCGCCTGCATCTCCCAGCCCCGGTACAATATATCCGTGGCTGTTCAAACCCTCATCAATCATTGCCGTATAGACAATCAAACCCGGATACGCGACAGAAAGCTGTTGCAGAGCGGGTGGCGCTGCCACAACCGAAATAATCCGCATTAAAGCTGGGTCAACGCCTCGCTGAGTCAGTTCTGCGATCGCCCTCATCATGGTTCCACCCGTCGCCAGCATCGGATCGCAAATTAAAACCCGCGTTTGAGGGTCAAGCCGTTCCGGCAATTTATTCAGATAACAGCTAACTTCCAGGGTTTTCTCATCCCGCACCAAACCGATATGGTAAATCGACGCCAAAGGCAGCAACGTCTGCGCCCCATCTAATAACCCCAATCCTGCCCGTAAAATCGGCACCACAACCAGTGGCACCTCTGGATTGATAAATGTAGCCGGACATTCAGCCAGGGGCGTCTGTACGGTTGTTTCTATCGTCGGCAACCATTCTCTAGTTGCCTCATAAGTCAGCCAGCGCCCCAGTTCCGTCATCGCGCTTTTAAACAGCACCGATGGCGTCGCAGCATCACGAGCAACAGCCAGCCAATGTTTAATCAGTGGATGGGGAGGAACATAGACACGCAGTTGGAGAGCCATAGTTGCTATTTTGGCAGTCAGATGCCAGCTCAAAGACCTGACCTATCATAGAACCTCCTGGGATGTCTGAAAACCCAGAATCAATCTGGGTTCGGTTTCTTTGTCACCAAACCCCACGCCAAAAGCATTTGTGGGGTAACGAAAAGCCCACAATTCCAACTAACTTGGTTTTTTATATTGAAAATAACTTGCAATAGTATTGACATATATTTTCAACAAGGCTATATTTATTTTCAGTGTTCTCCTCTCATTAAGGATCGGCAGGTGGGGCTGGTTAGCAGTAGCAAGCTAGTCCCCATTTTTTTTAAGAGGCAAGACACAAGCCCAATAAAAGCAGCCTTTAGCTCATGCAGTCGCTCATATGAGTCTGGTGAGATAAATTAGACACCAAAGGGCTTGAGTTATTGGTTGAGTTGTTGGCAGCGGGGCATTTTTGTGTTAATCCCTAATAGGGATTGAAATGAGTAAAATTTTCCTTTACTGCTGCCTCATGCCTTCAACTACCGTTAAATCTCCAACTGCACAAACGTTTGATGCCATCGTGATTGGCTCTGGAATTGGAGGGCTGGTGACAGCCACCCAACTGGCAGCGAAAGGCGCTAAAGTTCTCGTACTGGAAAGCTACTTAATTCCAGGTGGCAGTGCCGGATATTTTGAGCGGCAGGGATATCGGTTTGACGTAGGGGCGTCGATGATTTTTGGGTTTGGGACTCAGGGCACCACCAATCTGCTCACCCGCGCTCTAGATGCTGTGAATGTCAGTCTGGAAACCATCCCCGATTCCGTCCAGATTCACTACCATCTTCCCGCCGGTTTGGATCTAAAAGTTCATCGCAATTATGAGAAGTTTTTGCAAGAACTCACTGCCTACTTCCCCCACGAACGGGAAGGGATTCGACGCTTCTACGACGAATGCTGGAAAGTTTTCAACTGCCTGAATGCGATGGAATTGCTGTCGTTGGAAGAACCCCGGTATCTGACACGGGCATTTTTTCAGCATCCCTTAGCCTGTCTCGGCTTGGTAAAGTATTTGCCTCAAAATGCTGGTGATATTGCAAGGCGATACATCAAAGACCCGCAGCTACTGAAGTTTATCGACATGGAGTGCTACTGCTGGTCAGTTGTCCCCGCTGACCGGACACCGATGATTAATGCAGGGATGGTGTTCTCAGACCGGCACTACGGCGGCATTAACTATCCTAAAGGGGGTGTAGGACAAATCGCCCAAAAACTGGTGGAGGGACTGGAAAAAGCTGGGGGACAGATTCAGTACAAAGCCAAGGTGACAAAAATTATTACCCAAGAAGGTCGAGCGGTAGGCGTCGAGTTGGCCAATGGAAAAGTCTATGAAGCCAAGCGGATTATTTCCAATGCAACGCGCTGGGATACTTTCGAGAAGTTACTGCCAGCGGAAGAAATACCAGCGGCTGAGAAGAAGTGGCAAAATCGTTATCAAAAATCGCCGGGTTTCTTAAGTTTGCACTTAGGCGTTAAGGCAGATGTGCTGCCGCTGGGTACGGACTGTCACCACATTTTGCTAGAAGATTGGCAGAAGATGGAAGCGGCGCAAGGCACGATCTTTTTGTCAATTCCTACGTTACTCGATCCGGATTTAGCACCAGAAGGTCATCATATTCTGCACGCCTTTACCCCTGATTGGATTGAAAATTGGCAGGGACTTTCTTCTAGCGAATATGAACAGAAAAAGGAAGAGGCAGCAGGACGAATCATTGAGCGGCTAGAGAAGATTTTCCCCGGTTTAGATGCAGGGTTAGATTATCTGGAAGTCGGGACGCCCCGCACGCATCGGCGCTTTTTAGGTCGTGCAGATGGTACGTATGGCCCAATTCCTAGAAACAAGTTATTAGGACTATTGGGAATGCCATTCAATCGAACTGCGATTTCGGGACTTTATTGTGTGGGAGACAGTACGTTTCCAGGGCAGGGTTTAAATGCGGTGGCATTTTCTGGTTTTGCTTGTGCCCATCGCGTGGCGGTAGATTTGGGGTTGTAAGGGTTTTATCGAACCCCAGACGACTCCCTAGGGCGCAGAGGAAAGAAAACAGCGGATTTCTGGCTGCTGATTGCACAAGTTACATTATTTGAAATGCCCGAATCATCACTTCGTTCAATTGTTGCATTTGCAGAATACCCAACTCTCCTAAGCGTCTGATGATTAATCTACGTTCAAGGGTAGCAATTCGAGTTACCCTAACTTTAGAAGAAACTAGCAATCCCGTGCTGGAAAATTCTGCGTCTGAAATATTGAGAGCAAATTCTTCAAGACTTAAGCTGGTGGCATTTTGAGAGGAAATGAAGCAAAGAGTCACTTCATCTATTGCAGAACTTGCCGTCAGCACTAACGCAGGACGTAATTTTGTTGTACTTAAGTCTGTAAAGGGAAAATTAACTAGGACAATATCTCCTTTTTTAAGTCTCACTAGATTGCTTCTCCATCCTCGAGGGTGTAAATATCAGGTTCATTGTGGAGAAAATCAAAAGCTCCTCCGCTTTGTACAAGGTGCGCTAATTCAAGGGTTGAAGGGTAGGGTATATTGCTAAATAGTTTTTCTTCAAGTAGAGATCGCTCATCCGGTGACAGAGATAAAATAACTTGGACTAGGGATTCCACTAATTGGGTGTTCATGAATTATTCTCCTAGTTTCTGTTGAGTTGCTTGTTTTATGATAGCGATCGCGTCTTTCTCGAACTACAGGGAAAAGAGGAAACAGAGCGATCGCATTCAGCGCCATTTGCCCTTAACACTTGCCTGCTCTATTAGATAAAATCTTGTTGACTGCCACAGCCGCTACCATAAAGCATGGGTTTACTGCGCCTGCTTGACGAATTAACACAATGACGACAGAGCCTAATCCTTCCCAGTCCAATTCACCGTCAAACGCTCAAGATAGTGGCAATGGTAACAGACCTGCTGTGAACAGCCCGTCGCAGATGCAATCGCTGACACCGTCCGGACGGAACCAATACGAGCAACATTTGGCTACCATGCCGCGATCGCTGGTGCTGTCCAAAAAGAATCCAGTTGTTCCGCAAGGAACGCCCATCGTCCTGATAGCGATCGCCTTAGTCATCCTAGGGTTAGCGATTAATAACTTCTGGATCGGGATATCAGGAGCGATCGTGGGGCTAGTCGTATCGCTGCGGATGCTATGGCTTGGTTTGGAACCCGTGCTGGATGAGATGCTACCGCCAAAACAGCGAGCTGTCATCGTCGCCATCGTCGGAACAATCTTATCGCTCATCAGCTTGCTCAAGTTTTCTGGTATCAACCAAAACATCGGCAAGTGGTTAAACCAGCAAAAATGGGATGAACTCGGTTCCCTAGCAGAATGGACAGGAGCTGTAGGGCAAATTTTCATTGCTGTCATCGCCGTATACGTGGCGTGGCGACAGTACATTATTTCCAGAGACTTGACCATTCAGCAAAACTCCCTGACGATTCAGCAAAACCTGATTACCCAGCAACAGACGATCGATACTTATTTTCAGGGGATCTCCGACCTAGTATTAGATGAAGAAGGACTGCTCGAAGATTGGCCTCAAGAGCGGTTACTAGCCGAAGGGCGCACCGCCGCTATCTTGAGCAGTGTAGACGCCAGCGGGAAAGCCAAAATTCTGCGGTTCTTGTCCAGTTCTAAATTGCTAACTCCCCTAGAACGCGATCGCCGCCTAGGTCGAGCTATCTTTGACGGACTGGGAGGCTATGCAGAAGACCGCGTCAACGGCGTGCGCGTTATCGACTTAGGAGTCATGTTAGCGAAGGCAGATTTGTCTGGCACCGACTTGCGCCGCACAGACTTAAGCGAAGCCAATCTTGTTGGTGCTAACTTAAGCAATTGCGATTTAGTCAAGGCTAATTTCTCTCGCACCATCTTGTATGAAGCGAATCTTGCCGGTGCCGATTTCAAAGCCACCCGCTTGTTCTATGGTCCGGGGGAAACTGCGACCCCTCGCACTCATACTCAACCTCCCTACGCTAACTACAAAACAGGTGCTTATACGGGCGCTGTAGTAGAAAATGCCGACTTCACCGACGTTGAGGGACTCTCGGAAGAACTGCGCCAATATTGTTGTGCTTGGGGTGGCGAAAAAACCAGAGCCACAATTCCCGGTGGTTGCGAAGGCATTCCTAACAAATTGGAACGATAATTCGTAGCTGTTAGCGATTAGTCATTAAATAGAGGGACTTAATTATTTGCCGGATGAGTAGGGCGACTAAGCGTTACTCATCAAACCTTATCAATGTATGGTTTTGTCCCTCAATCCAAACGACAAAATGACAGGGTTAAATTCAGTTATCCTACTTAGTCATCAGTCCTTTGCGATTGACGAAGAGCGAATAAATAATGACACTTGACCAATGACAGCGATTCACTAAAAGTTATTGGCGAATCGTTAACAGCTAATTATGAACCCCAAATATTCCTTCATCATTCCCATCTATAACGAAGAGAAAAGCATCCCCGAACTTTATCGACGGATGAGTGCGGTGATGGAGCGGCTAGATGCCCCAACGGAGCTAATTTTAGTCAACGATGGCAGTCGCGATCGCTCTTTACAAATGCTGCGCGAATTGCATGAAAAAGACCCGCGAGTTTGCTACTTAAGCCTTGCCCGTAATTTCGGTCATCAGATTGCTGTCACCGCAGGTCTTAATTTTGTTCGAGGTGAAGCAATTATTATCCTTGATGCCGACTTACAAGATCCCCCAGAATTAATTCCAGACATGGTGGAAAAATGGCAACAAGGCTATCAAGTTGTCTATGCTCAGCGCATCAAACGCCACAAAGAAGGCTGGTTCAAGCGCTTCACCGCCTATGTGTTTTATCGTCTTCTCAAGCGTCTGGCAAATGTAGACATTCCTACCGATACAGGCGATTTCTGTCTAATGGATCGACAAGTCGCAGATATCCTTAATTCGATGCCTGAGCGCAATCGTTATATCCGGGGACTGCGTTCTTGGGTAGGCTTTCCCCAAACCGCCGTCTACTTCGAGCGTCACCCCCGCTTTGCTGGCGAGGTGCAGTACACTTTCAGTAAATCTTTGTCATTGGCAGTGAATGGATTAGTCTCCTTCTCAAAAGTACCGCTGCGGCTATCTACTTATGTCGGCTTATTCGCGGCAGCGATCGCTCTGGTGATGGCGATATTAGTTCTGTATTGGCGCATTTTTGTCCCCAATTCCCCTTTAACCGGGTTTACCTTAATTCTGGTAGCAATTTTCTTTCTCGGTGCCGTGCAATTGGTAAGTATCGGTATCCTAGGAGAATATATCGGGCGCATCTATGAAGAAGTCAAAGGTAGACCCCTGTACACTTTAGCGGAAGTCGCTGGTTTTAAAAATGTAGCGAGTCGCAAGTAGAAAATGAAAGGTTTTTTAACGCAAAAAAGATCCCCGACTTCTTTTAGAAGTCGGGGATCTGAACCGCTGGCATCTCACAACTAATCTCTTGCTCAATGATTTTAATGAAGCGTTGCGTGACATACTCCATAATTACGGGTTGTAGTGTTAAGTTCTCGTTTCCAGTCTCAACCAGCGATCGCGTATGAAGTGACTCCAATGCCTCGAATAACTCTCGCCCAGACACTTTGGGCAAGATTTCTTCCTGTAACTTTGCTGGCGTTACTCCTTCGCGGTGAATCGCCAGCCAATACATTATCTGTTGTTGCAGAGGGGATAAACGCTCAAACTGTTGTTCGAGTAAGTCCCACAAATCGCTAAAAACCGTAGTGCCTTGTGCTAAAAAGGCTTGAATATTACCGCCAAACAGGGTTTGAATCGTAGTTGCAGCAATCTTAAGGGCAAGCGGGTTGCCTCCGAAGTAATTGACAATTGCTCGTCGTTGCGAGCTAGCTGCGTCTACACCTTTGTCGATAAGGATTTGCTCGCCATCTGCCCCTGAGAGTCCTTTAAGTGGAAGCGATCGCACTGGCAAGTTTTTGCCATCCCGCACGGCAAAACTGCCGGGTTTTTCTCGTCCGGTGATAACAAGACAACTTTGGTGGGGTTCGTCGGCAATTCGCTCGAATAAGCAGCGATAATCTTCATAACCGGATTGATACTGTCCGCCGCGCTCTTCGCTTTGCAAAATTGACTCTACGTTATCAAGGACTAATAAGCAGTGTTTGAGGCGCAATTGTGCCATGAAGCTGTTAGTTGAAGCGTCTGGGATTTCGGTTTCTCCCGTTAAAATAGCCACAATCTCGCGGATTAAAGCACTCAGGGGCGGTGCTTGCTGCAAACTCCGCCAAATCACGAATTCAAATTGTGATTCCACCTCTTGAGCGATTTTCACCGAAAGGGCTGTTTTACCCATCCCGCCGAGTCCGAAAATCCCAATCAAACGACAGCGATCTTCAATAATCCAACTTTCTAGCGATCGCCGTTCCTCTTGGCGATCGTAAAATTGGGAAACATCAATCGCTTCTCCCCAATCTTGCTTACCTTGTTGCGATTGTTGGTAGCGACGCAAAACTGCTTGAATATTTCGCTTCGAGACTGGTTCGCCTAATGCTTGGGAGAGAATACGCCACAGATGCGAACCCACCTGTTTAACATAGTCGTGTTGATAACCTAGCTGCTTGGCAATCTCTGCGTATGATCGTCCCGCCCAAGTTTCCAGAAATACAACAGATTGAACATCATTGAGTTTTTGTCCCAAATTGGCAGCTTGTAAAAGCCCATCGACTAAGGTAAGCCCCTCTTGTCCCTTCATTGCCAGCCATTTTGATAGGTTGTACCAATTTCTACTGGCTTTCTTCCCGTCTTTCAGAGAATTTATCTGTAAATGTACGTAACTTTACAAAAAACACCTCACTTTTTCTCACCGACAGTGCGAATGCTTACAGCAGGCTACACCAACGCCTTGACCTGGCAAATCCAATGCAATCAACAAAGCTTGATTCAATAGACCTCTTGCAAATCTTCCTGAGCAACTTTTGCAAGAGGTCTATTGATTGCATCTCTGAAGAGCGATAATGACCGGACGAGTTCCCCCTTGTTCAGAACCCTCAACAGCTTCAAAAAGCATCATAGACTTCTTCCCACTTCATGCTGGAGATTCTCCCAATTACAAGGCTTCCCAACTCGCTACGGCTAACTCTGCCTCCATCTGTAGCTTTCCGGCGATCACTAGTGCTTTTGACCTGAAGGTTAAATTAGCTGAGTGTTTCAGCGCTGAAACACCCAGCTAATTTACAGAAAATTTACATCCCTCTGTGGTAAGAACTCACTTTTTCTCACCGACAGTGCGCTCAGGGGCAGGTTATCACTGGAAAAGCCAAAGTAACATCTATACTTTTGCATTCTCATTCACCCTGAAACTATTATTCATGGATATTTACGAATTTCACAGATCTGGACAGAAATACACCATTGCAGAAATTGCTGCTGATGAAGAACTAACAGTAGACGTCCAAAAATGCCTCGTTTGGCTCAACCTGCTTGATTCATCGATTGACGGTAAATTTGGTCCGATTACTACAGAAGCTTTAAAAGAGTTTCAGGAACTCATGAAATGTCCTGAAATAGGAGTCTTGGATACTGAAACCGCTGAAAAATTAATCGAAACCGATCCTACGGAACTGCCGCAGCCAAGACTCAGACCACTTAATGATCTAGCAGGTTGCATCATCAAGTATATGCTAACCAAGAACTACTATATTTCTACCAAACCTGGCGAGTATAACATTGCCTATGTAGAGGGAATAAACACCGACGGTACTGAGAACAACGATGCACCTAATCACTTTAATGATCGTCGGATTGTTATTGAAGTTGTGGATGGCATACCTAAGATTGTTGGTAATTGGGAAGCAACAACAGAACCAGGAAGCTTTTGGACTAGAAATCTGATGAATCCTAGAGGAGCTGCTCGAATTAAATTCGAGCAGTACAAAGCTTGGCGCGTTGGTGCCCATATAACTGCGTCTACAAACCAGCCAAAAGCTCTTGTTCAGGTAGAAAATGTCACAGTGCATCGCGACTTTGACCGTAACGGTATCCGCACAGGTGACAAGCTAGATACAGGACTTTTTGGTATTAATCAGCATCATGCTAATGGTGCGCCGCGTCATGACATTGGTAAGTGGGGCGCTGGCTGTTTTGTAGGACGCACCGCAGCAGATCATGACAAATTCATGAATTTAATCATGCAGGATCGCCGCTACAAAGAAAACAAAAACTACATTTTCTGGACAACCGTTATTCCCGGAGATGATTTGCTCAAGCTATTCCCTATAGTTTAACTGCATTTGTATCAACCCTACTGAACTAAACTTCAAAATCATCAACTATACCCAAGGAAATTAAAAATGCTTCTCAAGATTAACAGCCCAATTAATTCGTCTCAATTCCAATTAGGTGACGCAGTCTCTTTCCAAGGAAATGCCGATTCTACAGTAGTTAGAGTAGAAATATTTGCAGAGCAGTATCTACTTAGCACAATTCCTGTTATTAATAGTAGCTGGTCTGTTTTATATCCATTTAATCGAGCAGGAAAGCGGCGGATTATTGTTAATGGATTTGATGCTGGGAACAGACAAGTAGCTAGTGATGCTATTGATATTTGGCTACTAAACTCCAGCTCTTTAGGAAACTCCAATGCTTCTGTTCTGGGCATTGACGTATCTAACCATAATCCTCCAGTAAATTGGCAGGCAGTCAAAAATGCCAATATATCATTTGCTTTGGCCAAAGCAACGGAAGGTGCTACCTTCAAGGATAAAACCTTTGCTACTAACTGGTCAGGGATGAAAGCTGCGGGTATTATGCGTGGAGCTTATCATTTTTTTCGTCCCCAAAAAACTGCTGAGGAGCAAGTAGATAACTTTCTCCAAGTTGTTAAAAATGTTCTTGAGGCTGGAGATTTACCCCCTGTTTTGGATGTAGAACCTTGGCCAGAGGAAGTTGGAGAGGCTTGGAAAAATCTTGCTTTTGCCGAACGCATTAACCGAGTCAAAATTTGGTTAAAAAAGGTAGAAGATGCAACCGGGGAAAAACCTATTATCTATACCAGTCCCTCCTTTTGGAGAGAATATATGCGTGATACTCAAGAGTTCACAGATCATCCTCTATGGCTTGCTCACTACACGTCCAAACCTCAACCTAATGTCCCTGCTAATAACTGGGGAGGGAACGGCTACACGATTTGGCAACATACAGAAAGCGGCACAGTAGCCGGAGTCAGGGGTCCTGTAGATAGAAACCGCTTCAACGGTTCTTTTGACAAATTGGTAGCTCTGGCTAGTGGCTTAGTAGTTGCGTAAATTTGCTAGCTAGACAATATTATCCCAGAAGCGCGAAGTAGCGATCGCTCACCATTCCCTAAAAGTGATTCTCAGGCTGACTGTTTATCACTGAAGGTGCATCTACTTCAAAGATGCGGTGCCTTTATTTAAGTTGCCAAACTTTACAAAAGCGCCTCATTCAAGGTTAGCTGTTCAACTATAAACCATATTTGATACTGAGGAAAAGTTAATGTCCTTCGACCCTAATAATGACAAAATTGCGATCACTGTGCCATCGTTCACCTTTAAAAAAGGTGCAGCAAACCTTCTTTTTGAAGATATTACAGACTTGATTTACTCTGAACCTTACCTTGTGACTATAGCGATTGATAGTCAGGGTATTCAACAGGAAGCACTTAATTTTAACTTCGCTGAGTATGTCAATATCCGTCGCGGTGGCACTGTAGAAATGATTGGAGATGGACATCTTATTTACGGGCCTAATAATCCAGGAGAATTCGTTGCTGTCTCTGTTTTATTAATGGAGAGTAGCCGCGAAGATATACAATTAGGGGAAAAACTTGAAGCTATTATCAGAAGTAAAGCAATCGATTTGACTATCCAACTTGTAAATATTGCTGCCGAGCCAACTGCAAAGATTATCCTAAATCTTATGCGAGAACTTTCAAAGCTTGTTAGTGAACAGCTTCAGCAAAGCGAAGATAGGTATCTTTTCCGCACAGAAGGTGTTTTTTTTAGAGACAGACCTGTTCCGTATGGAGTGAACCGTCAGTACACAAGTGGTAATGAACTAGCTGATCTAACAATCAAGGTTATTCCATTAGATGAGCCAAATGGTCAGGGTCCAGTTCCTGCCACAATTAGCCTACACTAGCCATTCAGACTGCTCCTGGTGCGATCGCTCTATTCCTAGTTTGGATATCAAGGTGGAAAGATTCAGGTAGTCAAAAGTACCAGGCATCTGCCAAATGAGCAAAACATTTTATTTGTTGGGCGAGCGCACTTTGTAGCATAGTCATCCCGTCACCAGACAACAAGAGATGAGGGTATAAAGATGCGATCGCGTAGACTAAAGGGCGCGATCGTTTTTATTTTAAAGTTGCTAAAATCATATTAATATACAATTAACTCAATAACTAAACTTGAGTTTAGCTAATGATATTAACACTCCTCGAACGAGACGCAGAACCCATTTTAATTGACGAGTTGACCTGGCGAGAATTCAAAGTAGTCGAACAGCTAATTGAGCGTCCGGGAGTTAAGCTGTCTTTTTTAGATGGAGTCTTAGAGATTCGCAAAGTGCTGGGGAAAAAACACGAAACCATCAAAGAACGCATCGGGGCTTTATTAGAAATATATCTCGAATGCTTGGGTTTGGATTTTACTCCAACTGGCTCAATGACGCTAGAAAGCGAATCTGGACGAGTTAAACGCGAAGCTGATGAATCTTATGAACTTGGGTCAGATAGAGAACGCCCTGATTTAGTAATTGAAGTTATTGTCACCAGTGGAGGTATTGACAAACTAGAAGCCTACAAACGGCTGAAGATTCCTGAAGTTTGGTTTTGGGTAAACGAGCAACTGTCGTTTTATACTCTAGGGAATGCAGAATACGAAACCGTTCCTAAGTCGCAACTTTTACCCAATCTAGATGTAGCTCTACTAATTGGCTGTATCAACATAGCAAACCATACTCAAGCACTACGAGAATTTCGAGAAGGTATTACGAATTAAATCATTATTTTTAACTTAGAAAGGATGAATTAACCATTGTTTGCCTTATTTGTTCGTAGAGCGATCGCTCATCGCCGCAAAACTCGTTCATCTCGTCACCAGACAGCAGGAGATGAGAGAGAAAAAGGCGATCGCATCCTTATTTATTTATGACTGTCCTAAAAGCATTTAAACTAAAATTGTCTGCCCAGTTTCTGCGGAACGACGGGCGGCATCGGCAACTTTGAGGGCGTACAAGCTAGCCTCTGGGGTGACATACAGGGGCGTGCCTTCAATCAAGTGGTCTAAAACCATGCTGGTGTCTTTGGCAAATAAACCTCGACGCCCTCCCACTTCAATCGGTGTTGTCTCGTTCTCTTTGATTAGCTTGCCTTCATCTCCATCAAAAATTAATCCCCCCTGTTCTCCATGAACCTCAAAACTCCGGGATGGTTGCCAGAGATTTTCTCCTTTCCCATAAATCACCTCTGCTACCACGCCGCTAGTAAACTTTAGCTGGGCTGTGCAAAAACAGGATTGGTAGAACGCCCCTTCGCCCCAATACCGCGCTTGACAGCTGACAGTAGCGACACTCCCAAACAAATCTGTCAGTCGGTGGATGCGAGAGAGGGCACCGCACAGGGGAAAGCCAAATAGTTCTGGGTGATAAGTCCAGCGTTGGGGTGCGGGGTGCTGGGGATTGATGGTGCTGTAACGGGCGTAAAAGACTTCTCCAATTTCGGGTAAGGATTGCCGCAGTGCTTGATGCAAACCGCCCAGAATTTCTATATGCTCGACGTGCAGGAGTTGGTTGCGATCGCGTGCTAAGGCAATGAGTGCTTCTGCTTCGGCAACGTCCAAGCACAGCGGATATTCGACAATAACGTGTTTGCCAGTTTCAAGTGCGGCACGCGCGATCGCTCCATGCTGCTGGTTTACCGTGCAGATGACGATCAAATCGATATCCTCGCGCCCCACTAAATCTTCCCAAGATGAAACGGCTTGGCAAGAGTAGGTTTGACCAAATTCCTTTGTGCTGTCCGGGGTATGTCCGGCAACGGCTACTAGCTGGGTTCTATCTTGGGATTGAAATGTTTGCGCCCGGAGTTTAGCTGCATATCCGGTTCCCACCAGCCCGACACCGATTGGGAGCTTGCCAGACCACGCAGGATGAGACACTGATGTTGGCATTTTAAAAATGTGTTGTTGCTAACAGTAAAAAATCATCCGGTGATTAATCTCTAAATTTTTCAGTTCATCTGTCTGAATTTAAAGATTAATTGTTGTTATTAATTCTTTCTATAATTACAGCTAATATATTTACCCCGAAGAAGGTATCTCGATGTTCTCGAGGAATTGTCAGCTGAACATCGTATCACTGGTCTACCATTCCATTGATAAGTATAAGTAATTAGGATTGAATCTTAAAAGTTTATTACGAATACCATTCACACCATCTATTGATCTCGTGTTGAAGGCTCTGGTTTTTCCCGTAGTATCTAAAGAGGAAGTGAACCTAGTAAGCAAACCTTTACCTGAGCTTAGTCTAGCGAGGAAGGTCGCTCTACTCTGAATTACTACTGCCATTTCGACTACTTGAGAGGAACGCTACATGGCTTATAAAGTAAGGTTAATTAACGAAGCCGAAGGGCTGGACACCACGATTGAAGTTGAAGGCGACGTCTATATTCTTGACGCCGCAGAAGATCAAGGTCTCGATCTGCCCTACTCCTGTCGCGCTGGTGCTTGTTCAACCTGCGCTGGCAAAGTGACTGAGGGTGATATCGATCAATCTGACCAGTCTTTCCTGGATGACGATCAGATTGAAGCTGGCTATGTCCTGACTTGCGTGGCTTATCCCAAGTCGGATTGCACCATCATGACCCACCAAGAAGAAGAACTCTATTAAGAAAACCAGTCAGTGGTTGGTTGTCAGCGATCGCAGACAAGAAAAAACAACGTACAACGGATATCAGTAAAAGACGCGCTATTATTGGCGTCTTTTCAAACCAGCAACTGACTTGTATGGGCGGGTTGATCGATAGGATGGACTATTTACAGATATCTGGATTAAACCCGCCGCCAAATAACTGACAACTTCTAAGCTTTTTAGCAGGGACACTCTTCCAGTGTCCCTGCTTGATTGTTTTCAGGAGTTGGGCAACGCTTTTGTATTTTGATCCGGGCCGAAGGTAATGGACTGGTTGAGAGGCTGGATTTGGGCACCAGGATAGTAAAAGTTGAGAATCTGCTGACTTGACCAACCCGCTTTCGCTAAATTGAATGCGCCGGTTTGGCTCATGCCGACGCCATGCCCCAATCCGCCCCCAGTAAAGGCATAACCTTTTACGGTTTTGTCTGCGCCATAGATAGGCTGTAGATAGAAAAGGGTGCTGCGGGGTGGTCGGAAGGCACTGCGGATATCATCCTTATGGATCTCAACCACGCCGGTGTCGGTTTGCACCGCCAGTCGGATAATCCGTCCGGAGGGCGATCGCTCTGCTACCCGCAATTGCTTAATTGCTTTAAAGGGAGTATGGGGAGTCTTTGTCCGCTTGAGATAAAGCTGCAAATCTTGGGTAATCTGAGCGATACTGCTGGCTTTACTCCAGCGAAACCAATTGCCGCCAGTTTCGTGGAATCCTTGTTTCAGGCTGATAAACCGCTGGAAATTTTGTTCTTGAGCCAAAGACAACTGCGGGTTCCAAATTGTCCCAGATGAATCTACCACGGCTTGGAGATACGGGCGATCTGGGCCATTCCAGACATCATTAAAGGGCGCACTGATGCCACCGCTGGTACTGGAATAAAGGGCATCCACCAGTTCATTCTGGTAAGTTAGTACTTGACCTTTCGTCGCCGCGATCGCTTTGTCTGTTGTCGGTACGGTGCCGGTGAGACCCTTGTAGACTTGGCAGTGGGTGTCTGCACACAGTTCGTACCCATCCACTGTAAACCGCCGTAAGTTCCGCAGTGCATAAGTCCGAGCAATGATTGCCTGCGCTTCCGCCGCCGCATAGGGGGCACCGCCATCCAGTTCGTGCGGTACGACGCCCCGCAGATAAATTTCTAAGGGTACTTGATTGACCAGGGTGTAAGTGCCGTAAGCGTTGGGTTGCAGCCGCAACGAGCCAGCGTAGAGAACGCTATTTTTCGAGTTTTTGCCTTTTGTCACCTGGATCGGGTTTTTGCCAGGGATAATCTCTATCTGGTCGCGATCGTACCGAAAACCATTCACTACGAGAGACGCTTTGGGCACTTTCTGCACCACTTCCGTCTCCAAATACGCAGCGCGATCGCCTTGAGCTTGAAGGTTCTGCAACAGCCAGCGGCGCACTAAAGGCGTTTTATAAACATCGCGTTTTGCCCACACCTGCCAGCGTTCCGGCTGCGCTACCTCAACCTCAATTCCCTTGGCTTGCCACGCTTTGGCACTGTCTTCCGCCATTTCAAAACTCCGATAAATGCCCAGGACAAGCCGTTCCTCTAAAGCAGGTGCTGGTAGAGGTTGCATGGTCACTTCTAGCTTGGCACTGGTGGTTTGCAGGGTTTGTTGGCGATCGCCTGTATTAAAGCGCAACATCAAGCGATCTCCCGATGTTGCCTGCAACGTCATTTGGTCGGGTTCCTCACCAAATCGCTGCACAACCCCCACTTTCAGTTCCACATCATTGCTACTGGGTGCCGGTCCAGACGCTGCTGTGAGTCCTATCAGCCCAAACACCGTCAAAATGGTGCGGGACCAGTGACCTAAACGTTTTCCCATCCCAGCCGGACGAGTGAATTTCCGACTTTGCGATTTGGTTTTTACCAAATTCTGCCTCAAGGTACATCCCTTTTTTTGCATGGACTATCTGAGGATAGAAGATTTTTCTTCAAAGCTGACTCTATATTTTGTCTCAACCTACGCAGCTAGTTGTTCCATCTATTGTGATAGACGCCAGGACGAATAGATCGGGGATGAACGACAATCTTCAGCTTAATTTAAAGTATCCAGTTGTCAAGTCGAAGTCATTCCGAGTATGATTTAGAAAGAAACAACAGATGGAGACAGCTACTCGTCCTATGGTAAGGGTGCAAGAAATACCCCTGCAAAAGATTCATCGTCCTCTGCCGCGACAAACTGACCAAGCCAAAGTAGCGGCTTTGATGGAATCCATTCAAGAAATCGGTCAGCAAGAACCCATCGACGTGCTGGAAGTAGAGGGAGAATACTATGGTTTTTCCGGCTGTCATCGATTTGAAGCTTGTCAGCGCTTAGGTCAAGAAACAATTTCTTGCCGGATTCGCCGCGCACCGCGCTCTGTTCTGAGAATGCATTTAGCTTGAGTATTCAAAAACAAGCTTTCCAGCTCAAAATTCAGCCTGTACTGCGAATTAGTATCCTCGATCGCAGTTTATCTTGTCCTAAGCGTGCAAAGATAATCTACAAAAGTCTGTGCTTTTCTATACACTTCCATCTAAAAGGATCAAGGCATATGAGTAGTATCAATCATCATCAACGTCTCTACCCAACTAGCATTGACATCGCCGCAGAAACTCGCTCTAAGGTAATCGAGCTTCTGAACCAAACCGTAGCAACCACCCTTGACCTAAAAACTCAGGTAAAGCAAGCACACTGGAATGTTAAAGGGATGGACTTCTACCAGTTACACCAACTTTTTGATGAGCTGGCTACTGAGTTGGAAGAATTCACCGATCTGTTTGCCGAAAGAGTCACCGCTCTAGGAGGGTTGGCAATGGGAACGGCTCGGATGGCGGTAGCTGCCTCTATTTTGCCAGAGTATCCGATCGATATCATCGACGGCAAAGACCACATTATCGCTTTGGCGGAACGCTTTGCACCTTATGCCAAGTCGCTGCGCCAAAATATTGATGCTTCAGCCGATTTAGGCGATGCTGATACCGCAGACCTTTACACAGAAGTGTCTCGCGCGATCGATAAGCGGTTGTGGTTCTTAGAAGCGCATCTGCAAACTGGAACCCTAACCTCTGTTGGCACAAGACAAGCAGTTGCCAGTAAACATTAATTACTGACAGTAGGGGCGCACAGCGAGTTGTGTGCCCCTAGGAGCTTTCAATAATTAAAACGCACCTGCGGGGTGAACTGAAAAAGCAAACGTGGTAAACGAACCAGATTCTGTACAGCAAGATTTTGCCCAGCAGTTGCAGCAACGGATGCAACTGCTGGGGATTTCTAGTTATAAAGCTTTGAGTCGGCAAGCTGGAGTTTCGGAACGACAAGTCAAGCGACTGCGACTGGGACAAGTTTCGCAGATGCGAGTAGAAACTCTGATCAAGCTCTCCCAAGCTTTGAAAGTGCCAGTGAATGAGTTACTGACCACCTTTGGGGATAGGAAACTTCCAGCGCTGGGAGAGCAGATAAATCGGGAACATGAGTTGGCGTCTTTACAGCAAGAGTATCAGCGGCTGCGATCGCTCTTAGAACAGCAGCGAGAAACTTTAATGCAGGAATTCCAGATGTCGAGTCTGCAAGTTTTAGAATCTTTTTTGTTGTATTGGCCTACCGCAGCCGCCAGAGCTTTAGAGAATCCCCAGATGGAAGCGGTGAAATTGCTGCCATTAGTCCGACCTGTGCAACAGATGCTTTCTCAATGGGGAGTGGAAGCGATCGCATCTGTCGGTGCAGAACTCCCTTACGATCCGCAGTTCCATCAACTCATTAAAGGAACTGCTCAACCTGGAGAAATTGTGAAAGTCAGTAATCTCGGCTACCGCCAAGGAGAGAAACTGCTGCACCGCGTCAAAGTCAGTGCTATATCCAAAGCTTGAGCCTACCCATCTGACTACGTTCAAACCCACGCAATATCAAGCGCTCGACTAATCTCCCCTTTGGCTGATGAATCCCCTGTATAGATTTGTTGCACTAGTAAGAGTGATTATCGCTGGAGAACACAACAATTATGCGTCCTTTAAACATAGGTTTAACAGAAGAGCAGCGTCAAGGCGTGACGGATTTATTAAATAAAGATCTGTCGGATGCCTACCTGCTATTGATCAAAACCAAAAAGTACCACTGGGATGTGGTTGGCCCTCAGTTCCGCTCCCTGCACCAGCTATGGGAAGAACACTACACCGCGTTGACGGAAAGCATTGATGCGATCGCTGAGCGAGTTCGCGCCTTGGGTGGTTATCCCGTAGGAACTGCGGAAGGCTTCCTGAAGTACGCTTCTATTAAAGAAGATCCGGGTACTCTTCCCAACGCATTTCACATGGTAGAAAACCTCGTGTCAGATCACGAACTGGTTATCCGCAACCTGCGCGAACACATCGATCAGTGCGGTGATAACTTCCACGATCAAGGTACCGCTGATTTCCTCACCGGCTTGATGGAACAACATGAGCAAATGGCTTGGATGTTGCGTTCCTTCATCGAAGGTGAATCCATTCAGCCAGACGGCAGACTCTCAGCGGAAGGTTTGAAAGTTCCCGTCAACATGAAGTAATTCATTCGGAAAAGTAGACACTGAGGAGGTAGATTAAGTTCTACCTCCTCAAGTTTTTTTATGCAGCCAGAACTGAGTCCTACTGAAGCAATTAAATTGGCTAAACAAGTAGCTAATTTGCTACCATCACCACCACGAATTTATCAGAATCAGAATGGGTGTGTTCAAGAATGGCCTGATTCCCCTGGTTCGGAAAATATTTTAACTTTACAGTATGTAGGCGGTGTTTGCATTCCAACTGAGTGCTACCCTAAGATAAGGCTACTCACTATTACCTTTGAAGGCGAAGCTGCTAAACAACAAAACGATTCGGTCACTCTAGTTCAAAAATTAAAGAATAGAATTTTTTCCCAAAAAAGCAATTCCTCCGTTCACTTACCTGTGGGAGGGGAAAACATAATATTTGTTTGTAAGTGGGACAGCCCGTATAAAAGGGGGGAACTTAAACACAGTTGGTGGTTTCATGTTGCTACAGACCACCAAGTTAAGTTTATTCTTGAGTCAGGAGATAATTTAATTTCCTACGATGATGGGCCGCCGCGTTGCTGAAGTAAACAATAAAATTAGTAGGACTTTCGCAGCTAGTTGATGCCCAAGAAAGAAAAGCACAATCTATTATTGTGCTTTGCTAATAGCAATCCTATTTGAGTGATGAGATGCCAGCAATGTCAGATACCCTAATTCTCTCTCGAAGCCGGGGATTTTGCCTTTAGGAATCCTTTAGGACTGCTATAACACGAGCTTTCTTTCTTGCCTTGTTCAGCCTACACGCAGCAGTTACACCATTGCTGCTACTAAATATTCAAGTAATTGTTAAGTAGGAGAGAAAGGCTGTAACCAGCGGAGAATTTCTCTTTTCAACAAATTCAGCTCTTTGTATAAAATTTCTTGCTTCACCCATTGACCAACAGCATCAAACGGTGTGAAGTCCTTTCCCGCTTGCCAATTGACATCTTGACCAAGCGGTGTAATATGACTTCCTGGTAACATTTGCATTGCTACCATCCCCGAAAATCGCTTTTGCAAAACCTCAGTTAAGCCAGTTGATTGGTCAAGCGTATCGTTAGAAAATTTAATCAGTAAATTTCGCGGAATACTGTATTTATCAGCGATCAACTTGTTAGTTTCTACCGGCGAAGGTGTAAACTCGACATTAAAAGCTGGGCTGAAATTAAACTGCTGCACAAATGGGATGGCTTCGCTTGCGGTGTAGTTATTAAAGGAAATCAGGATATTCCCAGCACGTTCCACTGAAAAAAGACTACCGATGAGCAAATGCAGTTTGCAACCCATGCTGTGTCCAAGTCCGTAGATTGGGAGATATCGCCGCCGCAATAACGCTTTTGCCCGTAATTGTTCGATGGCGCTATCGAAGCTCAGGAGAACGTTGCCTGCGATCGCGCTATGATCCAGCGTATTCACAAACGGCGTCGCAATCACCGCATAGCCTTGATTCCCCAGTTGTTCTAATAACCAGCGATAAGTGACGTGGGGTGCAGCCGCCACAAATGCGCCCCCAAGAAAATGCACAATTCCTACAGGATGTTGGGGAATTAACACCCAATTACCGGATATTTCTTTCCAGTCCATGAAGCGATATTCGCGTTGTTAATACTTCTTCATCTTAAAGCTTGCTTGCCGGAGGTGGGGAGCGCTAAGCCTAACGGCTTCACTTCGCTAACGCGCTGACAAAAAGAGAATGCGATCGCCTTTGTTTGCCCAGCGCTTTTTGCTAAGACCCAAAGTATATTCCTTGTCTTCGTTCCCGCTCACTAACCGCGACTACCCTGAGTGCGGCGGAAATCCCACGGCATCATCGGTTGAGCTTGTTTCCAAAAACCCAAACGTTGCTTTTTAGCTGCTGCCTGTGCTTGTAGATATTGGTTTTTGGTAGCAGCGCAATTGTTCAAATGTTGCGGGTAGACAACGGCTTGACCTTCTTTCACCATTTGAAGGTTTACCAACTGATTGCCTCGGTAAACTTCCGCCACAGTTCGCCCCGACTTGTCTGTATTCACCACCCTTAGCCGCACGCTCTGACCAGGGACTAGAAGCTGCTTGAGGCGATTAGCCGATCGATCGCCCCACGGTTTCTGCTCTCTTTCAGGCGCATCAATACAAGCTAGCCGAATTCTGAACTGTTTGCTGCCTTGGCTTACCGTTACATCATCTCCATCTCTAGCACTTACTACTTGAAATGAGGCGTTTTGGGCTAAGCTATTGCCGCTCAAAGAGGCAAAGACAATCGTTAACACAGCAGCAGGCAGGATTTTTGCAAACATTGATAGATTCATGGCAGTTGTTGTGAACGCCTTGTAAAAGACGTAATTTCTAAGTTTCCGATATGCGAGCCGAAGGCTGCGCGGTAGCGCAATCGCTCTTTTGTCTACGGCTGACACAATCGTGCGATCAGCCTAACGGCTTCGCTTCGCTAAGACGCTCAACCAGAGGAAATGCGTGAAACGTTCGCGTAGCGTTCTCGTTCCTCGAAGGGGTTCCCGAAGGGTAGAGTAGCTATCCCGTCGGGAGTCGCGCTTTACTTCTATAAAACATCACTCGTCAATCGCTGGAGGCTCGCGCTTTAATAAATCAGAGGGAGGGCGATCGTTACTCCACGCCCACCAAACACAACCACACTGGCACTGATAAAACTCCTGCCATTTTCGGCGATAGTCTTCCGTCATCACGGGCGATCGCCGGTTGAGCCAAACCTGTTGCGCTTCCCTGGAGGAAGCCCGACAGTTAGGACAGCAAAACTCGCGGGCGTGAGTAGCAGATTCGATCCATTTGGGAGGAACTGAGTCAAAAGCTTCCATGTATTGAATTTGCGGGTAGTTAACTGCCCAAGAGCAGCATTCTTTAAGCTGGGACTGCTCTAGCTAAGTTGTTTCCTTGTGTTTAGGAATTCTTAAGTTTGAATAAGATACAGGCTTCTGTGCTTATTTTAAAGCTGTAGTAGTACTGAAGCGCCTCATTTTCAGGTATTGTCTTGGGTGTCCCGTGTCATCCTTCTCCAGGCGGGGATAAAGCCGAAAAACGCGCTGATTTGTAGGGGACGGCAAACTGGGAAGCACTCTCTCAAGAAATAAGGATTCAGCCCATGTCTCATCCTTTTTATCTCAACCTTATCTCCTTTTTCGGCCTTTTTGGTTTATGCGCGATCGCATGGCTCTTTTCCGAACACAAGCGAATCATCCCTTGGCGCGTCATTATCTGGGGCATCGGGTTGCAATTAGTCTTGGCTTTTTTGGTGTTCAAGTTTCCCCCCACGCGAATCGCACTGGAGCGGTTTACGACCTTACTAGACGCGGTGTTTGTCGCTGCTGACACTGGGGCGCGGTTTGTATTTGGGAGAAATATTGTCCCCATCCCCGGTCAAGATCCACCAATCAATCTTGGCTATATTTTTGCTTTTCGCGCCTTACCAACAGTAATCTTTTTCTCCGGACTGATGGCGCTCCTCTACAACATCGGCGTCATTCAAGTCATCACCGAGCTATTTGCCAAATTATTTTATTGGACGATGCGCCTGAGCGGGGCGGAAGCGCTCAGCGGTGCCGCGAATATTTTTGTGGGCATCGAGGCGGCGATTGTCGTCAAGCCTTATCTGCCAAAAATGACCCGTTCGGAACTGTGCGCGATTCTAGCGTGTTGTTTTGGTACGGCTGCCTCCTCAACCCTAGCTATTTACGTCAGTTTCCTCAGACCTGTCTTTCCGAACATTCTGGGACACTTAGTATCGGCGTCGATTATGGCTATCCCCGCCTGTTTTGTGATCTCAAAAATTTTAGTGCCAGAAACCGGAACTCCGCTGACGCTGGGCGGCATTCCTAGCGAAAAAACAGCCAAGGAATTTGAGCAAAATGAGTTTGAGGAAGTCGAGAAGGAAGGAACGTACAAACAGGAAACCGTAGCGGGAGAACCCATCGAGCGAGTTAGCCCCTTAGATGCGGCGATTGTCGGCTCTTTAGATGGGGTGAAGATGGCAGTAGCGATCGCTGCTGTGCTGATCTTAATCTTGGGTCTAGTTTCTTTAGTGAATCAATTTTTTGGTTGGTTGGGCGGTTTACCCGGAGCAGTCGGTGACTTATTCAAAGTTGTCACTTTGGCAAATATTCAAGGAGTCTTGTTTTATCCCCTAACAATCTTAACCGGCGTCCCTTTTAGCGAATCTTGGACGGCTTCTGTGATTATTGGGCGACGACTCCTCGAAACTGCAATTCCTCCCTATCAAGCGTTAGCAGAAGCCGCCCAAGCCGGAACTGTAAGCGATCGCACGGTGTTAATCGTCAGTTATGCCCTCTCCGGATTTGCCCATCTGGCTTCGGTGGGAATTTTTGTCGGTGGCACTATTGCCCTCATCCCCTCGCGGCGCAAAGATATCTCCGAACTCGGTTGGAAAGCGCTATTTGCTGGCACGCTGGCGACAATGATGATTGCCTGTCTAGCTGGCATATTTGACACTGGAGATCCCAGTATTTTGGGTGTACAGGGCGCTCCTGCTTCTATCACCGCTCCGGCTGCTAGCCCAACGGTGTCTCCTGCTCCCGGTGCCACGGTTTCCCCTGTACCAACGTCAACACCCGTTAACCCAGCGATAACGCCCTTACCGGCTACAACGATTTCACCCGAACCAACGTCAACACCTGTTAGCCCAGCCCTAGCGCCCTCACCCGCAACTCGGCTGCAAGCCCCCGCCACAAAACCTCCGGCGACACCCAGAGCGACAACAACACCCAAGGCGACGCCTAGAACTACCACTCCGCCCACTCAGCAAGCTCCTAAACCCAAGCCTACGGCTTCAGCCGTTCCGTCTCCCTCCCCGTAAAACTGAGGATTGTGGATTTATTTCAACTTCCTGGGTAGGGGCATATCCCTACTTTTACCAGTTATTTCATCCACATTCCTTAGAATAGTTTTCAGTGAGTAGAGGGGAGCGATCGCGTCTTTACCATAGTTGCCCCAAGTCATCCAAGATGAATCCAGAGCCTGAAATTCGCCGCTTATTAGATGTCATGCCTGCATCTGGTCGAATGCTGACAAAAGTGGTTAGCAAGCCGGAGCAATCGCAGGTAATTGATAGCCCGTTTCCGCTGCCTTGGGCACAAGATCGACCGATTTATATCAATTTTGATTTATGGCGTCGCTTGTCTCAGCCGCAGCGAGATTTGCTGATTTTACGCACAGTTGCTTGGCTGACTGGGATCAAGTGGTTTAAACCCGACCTTTATCAAGGTGTGGTGGCGGCTGGAGCAATCGGAGCAATCGTGCAGCTTGTCCAAGGAGATGCCGTAGGTGTTGTCGTGGCTAGCGGATTGAGCGGACTGGCAGCGACTCAGATTTGGCGAAATACTCGCAGTTCTCAGTCTGAACTGGATGCGGATGAATCGGCAATTAAGGTAGCAATTCGGCGGGGCTACACGGAAGCTGAAGCTGCCCAGCAATTGTTATCCGCAATTGAAGCCGTCGGTAAAATCGAAGGTCGCTCTAGTTTAAATTTTACAGAGTTAATTCGCTCTCAAAATTTAAGAGCGATCGCGGGTTTGTCATCGCTGAGCGTTCCAGAAAGCGTCAAAAAAAGCAGTTAAGCTTTAGCGATCTCGACAGTAATAAAGCTTGGTTTCGTAGCCATCCACTGAAGGGAAATTGGCATTCGTAACACATTTATCTAACTCTATGGGTGCGTGGAAATTTACCAGCAAAACATCTAGAGGGCGCGGTAAAGTCGCCAAAGTTTTTTGCAGCGCCGCTGTTGAAGTTTGAGGATTTTGGTCTTGATGCGCTAGGAGAAATTGGATTTCCCTTGGCTGTACCGCTTGCTGTTTGAGTTCCCACGCGATTCCCATCATTTCCCCATTTTGTACATGGGTTTTGTGAGTTGTGGCAATTAGAATTGGCACTTGCACAGATGAAGATGCGGAATCTTGCAACTCTATAATCGGTGGCACTAAGAGATCGGGGCGATAGTATTTCTGATAACCCAAATTGCAGGCGACTGTTAGCCCGCTCAAAAGTCCCATAAGCCAAATGAGCGCAACAGCTTTTTGACCAGATATTTTAATAAAAGGGTTGATTTGACCTTTAGCTTTTGAGCCGGGATTGGTGCTGACTGGACTTGACTGTTTTAAAGCAGTTTCTTCAGCCTTTACAGCGTTCCAGCAGGCGGCAAGACTGGCTCCTACGATAACAATTACAGCGGGAAAATAAACGAAGTTATACCTTGCCCCGCGAGTTAAATCAATTCCCAGGATGTAGGTAAAGACAAAAAATAGCGCGATCGCACTCCAAATAAAACCCTCAAAGAGTTGGGTTGTCAAACCCGCCTCTTGCCGCTGAAATTTCAAGCCTCGATAGAGGATGGGTAGCGCCCAAAGAAAGAAAACAATCATCACAGCCCCAGAAAGAATTACCACGACTAAATCGGGTGACTCTACCGGAAGTAGGGCGATCATCGTAATCCAAGCCGCGATCGCTTGAAAGATTGGGCTAAGCCATGCCAAACCGACGCGATCGCCTTGAATCCATTCGGTTAGCTTGCCCCCATAACTGTTCTGCAAGAATACTGGCACCCACACTAATCCCCCCGCCAGCGTCCCAGCCGCAACCGCCAGCAATGGGATCGAGGACTTGACACTGGGAAATTTAAAATTCTTCTGAGTCCGTCTTTGTTGCCATAGAAGGACAATCAACGCCAGCGCTTGGGCACCTAAAGTTATAACGAAAAAATAATGACTGGAAATTCCTAATGTATTAATCCCTACCCAGAGTAGTACCAGCCAAATGGGCAGAGGTGCCTGACGTTGCAGGTGTCGTGCGGCAACCACCAGACAGGAAAGGGAAGCGATCGCCCACAAAATTGCCAAAGTGTAATGACGGGCTTCCTGCGCTAGAAAGATGCCGTAGGGGGAAACCGCCATCATCGCCGCCGCCAGGTGCCCTACTAACCGAGAACGAAACGCAAACCAGCCAAATGCGTACATCGCAGGGATAGAGACGATACCGAAAAGGGCAGCAAGCGATCGCGCCCCCCACAGCGAAACCAATCCCCCATCCGGCGGAAATAGTTTCAACCACAGGTGAGTTAGCACAAAGTAGAGAGGGGGATGGTTGCTTTCAGTGACTAAGTGATGAATGACATCGTTGATTCCGGCTGCTGGGTTTGCTTGCAAAGGTTGCAGAAGAGTATCGAGTGCGATCGCTCGATCTAGGGGAACGCCGCGAAAACTATTCCCCAGGCTGAAAACCAGCGTCGAAAATTCATCCGTCCAAGGCGACTTGCCAGCCAAATTCAGCAAGCGCAAGCCAGTCCCAACTCCTATCCACACTAAAAGTAGCAGCCAGTTATTAGTCATTAGTCAATGGTGAATGATACTTAGTTAAGCGCAATCGCTAACTATCATCCCTAGCTTAAATGGCACTCGCGTTAAGCCGTGTAAGATCCCATTGAACAAACGTTGCTAATCTGTTGACGTAGTACACAATCAGGTTGCTGCATGAGCGGATAAACTCGATTGGCGACGCTTTCTCGCTCTCAGGGGACTGCGTCCCGGAGGCTCTGCTCGCAGTCTGAATGCACGACAGCTTAGTAATCTGAAGAGACACTCGAAAAGGACATCCTCTCCTATCCGCTTGGCAAATCATTGCCGTAGTAAAACATTACTCAAACATAGCACCGGCTATCAGTTGCACAGGAGCCGTAAAAACGTAGTAGATGATACCTGTCCCCAAGAGTAAGACAGCCAAACTGAAGAGCATTACCCAGCGATCGGACGGTTCATAGGTATCTTCGTCAATATCACGAGCCTTTAATGCGTGAACTACCCACCACCAACCGCAAGCGGTATGGTGGCGCTTCCAACTTCGTGGGGGATTTACGGCGAATAAGTTAATTTCACTTGATGAGGTTTGCCTCATCAAGTGAAATTAACTTTCTTGTCAGATGAATAATTAGAAGTGATTGAATGCTGCCTTCAGCTATTAAAGCTTGATATCAGAGAATTCCAATCGAGGTTTTTCACCAGTTGGATCGCATCTTGGGGTAAATTCCCGATCTCACCCCACAATTGTCCGGGGGTGATGCCAAAAACGTACTGCAATCCCACCACCACCACCAAAATTGTCAAAATCAACCCGAAACTAGCTTTTAAGATTCTAATCAGCAGCGTAACCAGCAAGAGGGACACGGCGATCGCTGCAACTACTAATACAATCTGCGAATCTACTGACCCAATTAAAGAATCCATAATCCAAAATGCTAATGAGTGAGTAACAATAAC
>NZ_JAMPJZ010000047.1:0-42788 GCF_039961835.1 Trichocoleus sp. ST-U1 | reverse complement strand
TGGCGGTGGCTCTCCAGTCCTTGAGCTAACCGATATTAAAGGTCATTGGGCTGAGACTTTTATTCAGGAATTAGTGAAGCAAGAGATTATCAGCGGTTTTCCTGACAAAACCTTCAGACCCGATGCCAGTCTGACGCGAGCGCAATATGCTGCCTTATTGACAAAAGCCTTTACCCCACCTGCCAAACGAGAAGCGATCGCTTTCAAAGATGTGGCAAACAGTTTCTGGGGTTACGCTGCGATTCAACAAGCCTATCGCGGTGAATTTCTCTCTGGGTTCCCCGATAAAACCTTCAAACCGAACGACAATGTCCAGCGCGTCCAAGTGATTGTCTCCTTGGTGAATGGACTAAAGTTAACCGGGGGCGCTCTCACCGCGTTAAACTTCTTCGATGACCGCACGGGCATTCCTGACTATGCCAAGGACGAGGTCGCAACAGCCGCCCAAAAGCAGCTGGTTGTCAATCATCCAACGCTCAAAAAACTTAACCCCACCCGCGATGCAACGCGGGCGGAAGTAGCGGCAATCGTTTATCAAGCCTTGGTGAATGCTAACCGAGTCTCAGCTATCAACTCACCCTATATCGTGACGGCTTGATCGAGGCTGAAACTGCCTCACCTTGATTAAATGTTTCGATCGGCTTTAGGGGCGAACAGTTGTTCGCCTCTACTTCTCAAATCTACACTGGAGAAACCACGAGATTTACGAGGGTAGACCCGATCTCGTGCAGGGGGAGAACGAAATCTACACTTCCCGTCTCAATGGCGGCGCGAGGCATCTCAAAAAATTCCGATGTACTTTCATCTTGGGCGATCGCTAATCCACCCATCTTATGAATTGCCTGCACCCCGGTTGCACCATCGCTGCCAATTCCAGAGAGAATAACCGCGATCGCCCGTTCTTTAAAACTCGCCGCCAGTGACTGCAATAGCAAGTCAGCAGAGGGGCGTGCAAAGTCCACGAGTACCGCCCCAGACAGGCAAAAAGTCCCCTCCGGGGTGACGAGTAGATGCTGATTTGGAGGAGCCACGTAGACCATCCCCGGTTTTAATAGCTCTCCTTCTTGTGCCTGCTTGAGTGGCAAGGTCGTAGGGCGATTTAAAGCGTCGGTTATCAAACTGGAGGCAGACTGAATGTCGGGTTTTTGCACCACAATAATCGCTGCCGGAAAGTCCGGGGGGAAGGCAGGCAGGATGTGGCTTAAGGCTCTCAGCCCCCCCTCAGATGCCGCTAGCACCACTACTTTGAAAGGGGAGTGCGGATTTCCATTTCCGTCTGCACTCTCGCCTGATTCCTCACTCTCGGCTAGCCGTACTGTCGCAGGCAATTGACCTTGGAAAAGCCCCTGCCGGATGAAATCAGAGCGTTGTTCCGCTTCTTTAGCTTTTGCTTCATAACGCTGTGCTGACAAGGTTTTGTTGCGATCGCGCGAATACTTCGCCATCTTATACATCAGCTCCGCACGCTCTTCTAGAGAACGGATTGCGGCCCACAGCGCCTCCTCCTGAGCCTGAGACTGCCCCGCTACCAGAGTCTCTGCTGAATAAGCGTGCCCCACGCGACAGCGGTACTGGAGCAATCCTCTCTCATTCAGTTGGAACAAACTCCCGCCACAATCTGGACAAGTAAAGCTTGAGTGGGTTCCAGGCTTTCCCCGTTCCCGTAAAGCGGCTCCATCCACTTCCACAATATCGGTATCCGTATCAAATTCGCTTTCGCTAGACACAGTGCTGGCTCCTTCCTCTGCCACAGTTTCATGGGCTAGACGCACTAAAGCAGGGGCGATTGACGACAGCGGCAGGATAAAATCAACATCTGCGTGTTCGATGGCGCTTTTTGGCATCCCTGAGAAAAAGGCGTCCGTTGGGTCTTGAACGACTGCCACGCCCCCTTGCCGCTTTAAATCGATCAGTCCCGCCGTGCCATCGTCGAGGGTACCCGACAATACCACCCCAACTACCCGGCGTTTGTACGCTCTCGCTGCGGTGCGAAACAGGGGATCGACTGCCGGACGAGCGTTGTTTTCTTTTGGCCCCTGCACCAAGCGGATATATCCGCGCTTCACCAGCAGGTGATAATCTGGCGGTGCTACATAGATTCGCCCATACTCAATCTTCTCATTGTTTTTAGCATGGTCTGCGTGCAAGGAACCATTCAAAAGCTGCGGCAGAATACTCTTACCCCACGCTGGAAAGTGAACGACGACGAAAATCGCAGCCGGAAGATCCGACGGCAAATCAGCGACCAATTGAGTCAAGGCTTCTACCCCCCCGGCGGAAGCTCCAATAACGATAATGTCGTGACCAGGCATTTGCCTCTCCTGATGGAACACTGCGGAAAAATCCATCCGATTGATGGAATGGGGTGAAAACTCTGCTCAATTAGTGATGATTGTACCTACGGCGGTTTTAGCTGAATTTCTACAAGGAAAATGTGCTTGGCGAGAAGCTCTATCCTTCTGTCGCCAAGCATCTTCTTGAGAGAACCACTATTTTCTGCCTTCCCTGTAAAGCTTGCAAGGCAGTGGAATTTTTAAAGCTTTGGCTTACTTATAACTAATGTAACTACTCGTGTTGCACCCATCTTCTAGCTGGGGAATGAGTTCACTATGAACTTCATAAGTGACCATAAATACAAAAAGCCTTGATGATTTACAGCACTAGAAGCTTGGTACTAGCGGCTGCTTTTTATTAAATTGCGTCTTGAAGCAGCCAGCAGACGTTGCTGCGGATTCAAAATAAATAATTTATAAGTTTTTGCACAAGCGATCGCTTTCTCTTTGCTTTCTCTTTGATGAGATGGGGAAAGTTCCATTACCCTAGAAGAGGCTTTCTCATCCAGTCTGAGTCGCAACCAACGCTCTACCCCCAATTTCTTAAATGGTGGAACAACTTAAACCCCGCTATTCTGTTGCTTGGATTAGTAAAATCGCTGAAGTGCCGCAAGCCGAGTGGGACGCGATCGCTCTGCCGTTGAAAACGCCTTTCCTAGAATGGGATTGGCTCAACAATATGGAAACTTCTAGTAGCGTCGGCGCTAAAACGGGTTGGCTACCCACTCACCTAACGATATGGCGAGACAGGCAGCTAATTGGGGCTGCACCGCTTTATCTGAAAGGGCATAGTTATGGTGAATTTGTATTTGACCATCAGTGGGCAGATTTAGCCCAACGCTTAGGGGTGCAATACTATCCAAAATTGCTGGGAATGTCTCCGATGACACCAGCGGAAGGCTATCGCTTCTTAATCGCCCCTGGTGAAGATGAGAATGAGCTAACCGAGCTAATGGTGGAGGCGATTGACCATTTTTGCCAAAAGAACCGGATTAGCGGCTGTCATTTCCTCTATGTAGACCCCGAATGGCGACCAGTTCTGGAACGGCACGGTTATACGCCGTGGCTGCACCATAGTTTCATTTGGCAAAATACGGGCTTTAATACGTTTGATGATTACCTGGGGGCTTTTAACGCCAATCAGCGCCGTAACATCAAACGGGAACGCAAAGCGGTAGAAAAAGCCGGTTTGCAAATCAGAACCCTCACGGGTGATGAGATTCCAAAGCCGCTGTTTTCGTTAATGTATGACTTCTACGCCGATACGTGCGACAAGTTTGGCTGGTGGGGAAGTAAGTATTTAACTCGGCGATTTTTTGAACAGTTGTATCCCCAGTATCGTCATCGAGTGTTATTTGTTGCCGCCTACGACGAGGAGAATGACCTGCACCCCATCGGAATGTCTTTTTGCCTTACCAAGGGCGAGCAACTATATGGGCGTTATTGGGGTAGCTACCAGGACATTGACTGTCTGCATTTTAATGCCTGCTACTACGCACCAATTGAGTGGGCGATCGCGCATGGCATCCAAAGCTTCGACCCCGGTGCAGGTGGGCGTCATAAAAAACGTCGCGGTTTCCCAGCCACTTCCAACTACAGTATGCATCGATTCTATAATCCGCGTTTGGGTCAAGTTCTGCGGACTCACATCCATCAAATCAACGAAATGGAGCAACTGGAAATTGATGCAATTAACCAAGAGTTACCTTTTGCCCAGCGCGATGAATAAAACAACCTTAAGAGGCACGAAAGCTCTGGAGAAATAGAGGAACGAACTAAACTTGAGATAGGCTGTAAGCCTGTTTACAGTGTCGATTGTTTAGAAATCTCTTGATTTTTATGCCTCAAACTGCTCAAGATTTAGCTGCCATTGATGACCAGCTTTCCAAACGTTATATTCACCTCGATCCGGCTGGATATTTCATCATTTACCTGGATCGGGAAGCGGGGCTAATTTGCGCTAAACATTTCACGAATATCATTAACGAACGCGGTTTAGCAGTCGATCCCGAAACTGGCAAACCCATCCCGGTGCGAGGCAAGGTAGAACGTACCCACACCGCTGTCTATAGTGGCAGAACAGCTAAAGAGCTTTGCATAAAAATTTTTGAGCAAACTCAGTCCGCCCCACTCACCATGCTGGATCATGCCGCTTATTTGGGGCGCGAATTTGTCAGGGCTGAGTTTGCTCTAATTAACGGGCAGGAGTACGTTCAAGACTAGCCGGAGAAGCCTTGATAGAAAAAGTAAGTCACCATTGGAATGACAGTGGCAGCGAGCAGTAAGCCAACCACCCAGATAGTCGCGTTGCCAGTGTCGGTTTCTTCTGCCTTTTTAAAGGTTCTTTCGACGTTAACCGTATCTTTGACTTCCGGCGGACCTGGGTCTGGCTCACCTGTTAGTACGGCAATTAAGCGATCGCCTGCATCCGAAAAAGCTTGATTGTATTTGTCGCCTTCCCGCAGTGGCACCAGCACGGTTTCTTCGGCAATGCTCTTGGCGATATCATCGCTCAAGATAGACTTTACCTTTTCACCTGTGCGAATCGCAGTGTTGTTCGTAACGCTATCAATCACCAGTAAAATTTGATTCGCTTGCGCTTCTGGCGTGGGAAACCATTTTTCAAACAACTGATTGGTAAAACTTTCCACTGTTTCGCCATAATCGAGGTGGCGGATGGTCACAAATCGGACTTGATTGCCTGTGTCGTTGGCTAATTTATCCAACTCGGTGTTAATTTGACCTTCGGTAAGGCGACTGAGAATTTCAGCTTTATCGAGAATCCAGTTGCGATCGCCTGCTGCTAAATTGGGAATTTGATAAACGCCTGTAGCATTTACTGGCGCTGCGATTAGCTGAGTAGCCAGAACCATCAGGGCAATGGCTACTATCAAGCGCGTCTGGAATTTTATTCGGCGAAAGACTTGAGTGAGGAATTGTCTCATTGGATGAAATGACAAAAATGACTTTTTTCAAAAAATACTACACAAACTCCCCGAAAACTCACTTTCGGGGAAGCGAACGTGTTAGTTTTTAAAAATAGCCTTTTTTCGGTTATATCGAAAGTGAGCGCGATAGGTTAGCAAAATAATCAATAAAATCGCTCTGGGTGGTATCAGCTATGAGTTCACCAGAAATTTACAGGGGTTGGCTAATTGAAGCACGACCAGTATTCTGCGTTCAGGTTTGGAGTGCTGGTGGAGAATGCCTGATTCCCGTCCATAATGCCAAAACCGAGGCAGAAGCACTGGAGTTGGCGAAGCGTTGGATCGACCTGCAAACAGCACCAGAAAATCCTCAGCCCAACTCGTTCGATCCATTTTCCAATGAGATTGACTACGACGATGATATTCCGTTTTGAGCGATCGCATCCTTTGAGTAATCTCATCGCACTGACGCGAGCTTAGAAATAAATTTCGACGAGAAGCTAAAGTAAGCTTTAGCTTACTGGTAAGCGGTTGAACCCGTTTCAACGGATGTTAGCTTTTAGCCCATTTAGTTCGGGGCTGTAGTCCGCGACTTGCTCTTGGCAATGGAAAGAGAGCGATCGCATCTAGAGTGGCAAAACTCGGTTCGCTTCAGTAAAGAGAATTGAGCCACTAACAAAGCGATCGCATTGTCTTAATTTTTATGTAAAAAAATTCATAAAATTTAAACTACTTAAATCAAAAAATGATCCAAAAGTTAATGCATTTTTGGCGATATATTTGGGAACTCTAAAAATAGACAAGTTATCTGTAAGCGAATCTGGAGAAACCCTATGGATTCACAAGAACTGAAACAGCGCTATGAAGAAGGACAAAGAGATTTTAGCGGCGAAAATCTTATAGGGATAAACCTGGAAAGAGCCAATCTATCAGGGTCAGACTTTTCAGGAGCCTATCTATCAGCGGCAAACCTTAGTCGCGCAGTCCTAATCGGAGCAAACTTCAGTGGAGCCTGCCTGCATCGAGCCGATCTGAGTTTTGCCAAAGTCAACGAAGCACGATTCATCGAGACAGACTTGACAAAAGCCAACTTAAGAGGAGCTGTCCTCGTTAAGTCGGTGCTGGTCGGAGCAAAACTAAGTGGTGCAATCCTGACATCAGTAAATCTGCGTTTGTCAAACTTGCGCGGAGTTAACCTGTGCGGTTCGGACCTGCGGGGGATAAACTTGCGGTCGGCTAACTTGGTGGATGCTAACCTAAGTTGGGCAAATCTGAGTGGAGCCAGATTGAGCGGCGCATTGCTGCGAGGAACGATACTCAACGGCGTACACCTGAGAGGAGCTTACTTAAATGGCGTCGATCTCAATGGCATAGACTTGGATGGCGTCAACCTCAGCGAGACCAAACTGAATGGAGCTAATCTGAGTGGTGCCAACCTAGCAGCCACAAATCTGTCTGAAGCCCAGATGCGTGTAACGATTCTATCTAGAGCAAATTTGCACGCATCCAATCTAAATCACTCCTCACTTGCCAAAGCAGACTTATGTGAAGCGAACTTAAGTAAGGCAGACTTGAGTCAAGCCAATTTGAGTGAAGCTGACATGACGGGAGCAAACCTGAATATGGCAAGCTTGCGTGAAGCCAACCTGAGTGAAGCAAGTTTGCGGGGAGCCTATTTGTGGGGAGCTAACTTGAATGTGGCAGAAATGCGTGGAGCCGACTTGACTGGTGCTAGCCTACGGGGAGCCTACCTGGAAGACTCTGATTGGCAACAAGCAATCTTAACGGGTGCAATCCTCCCTGATGGCACAGTCCACGAATAAGTTATCTGGCGGGCATCCTGGGCGATACTTCTACCATTTGTATCTGTGGCTACAACATGAACTAAAGGGTAATTGGTAATTGTTTTCTCGTTACAGCTCATGAGCATTTATTTGTAGCAGGCATTTATAGAAAAAATGGTTTTAACACTCGAAGCGATACGCGCTAAGCGTATCGCTGCAATTCTATGTCGGTGCTGTTAATTGTAGGTTCTCGTTTCCAGGCGTAAGAAACGAGAAATTTTTTTGGGAAATTGGAGAGAGTTTTTGCAATTTCTTGGTAAAACTACAGTTACTTGAGCGGATCGTGACCCCAATTCATCAGTGAGTAGCGCCAGCGCGTGTGTTCTATATCGCCTGACGGCTGCTGTGCGCTGTGGCGGTGGACGTAACTAATCACTTTCTTAAGGTGCGATATATCATCTTCGCTGTACTCATCCTTCTTCTTGTGCAACAGCTCGATGATACGCTTACCAGATTTGTGACCTGTTGATTCTTCCTCTCCATCCTTCTGCCCAACAGCTTTAGAATCTTCAGTTTTAAGCCAGGACTCAAGTTCCTGCGGAGTCATGTTAACAACGCTGTGAAACTCGTCGATGGCTGATTTCACATCATTATTCATAATTCAGCATTACTCCTCTTTCTTGAGGGATTCAGGCTTGTGAGCAGCTTCTTTCCCAGTTTTTTCGCTTTCAACTAGATACTCAGGATTATCTTTGGATGCGGCGACGTGGTGTCCTTTGATATCTGTGGGTGAAGTGAGTTTTTTCTTCACAGTGCCGCTGGTTTCACCTTGTGAGGTCTTCCATGTAACCTTGTCGCCTTTCTTTAATTGATCGCTCAAAGTTTGACTCCTGCTTAATATTTCTTTATCTACTAACTGTCACATTATGGTGGCTGATTTCCAGGGAGTAATCAGTCTAGTTACAGATTAGCCGCCCGAAGTTTGCTACCACAAATATGCCTTTTGTAAGTGGTTGATTGCTAGGAAACTGATTAGTTAATTGCAGAGTAAATTGAGCGATCGCAAGTGCGCCTAGATGCGAGTACAGATCAGTACATTAGTTCGTACTTAAATTTACCTGGTAGCGATCGCGCCCAATTGCTTGATTTTGCTAGCACAATATTAAAAATTTTTCAAGTCGCCCAATCGACTGACACCCAACTGAGTTACCAAAAATAAGCGACTGGCAAGAAACTTTCAGCAAAGGTTATATCTGTAAAGCAAAGGGATTTGGCTGGCAACCTGAAAATTAGTATCGCCTGCGAGCAGTACCATCTTCTTTTACGATTGCCGATTTAAATTGCAGAAATTAATTACTATCTAATCTTTCACAATCTGCAATTTTAAATCGTCTAACTAGATACCAGTTTCATAAATCCCCATTTTTTTTAAATTACTGATAAGTAGGGTAAATTTCAAATTGATTTTGAGGAATCCGAATTCTTCAACCTCTTCCTAAATCGATAATCAGAGCGAGATTTTTCAAAAAAATTAGCCGATTAGAAACACTGAAAATTCAATTTTGTGGAATCTGGACGCAAGAAAAACGGAAATTTCGATCGAGGTAGAGGTCAAAACCAGCGCCACATAAAACGGTAATCAACAAGGAGGAAACATAATGACTAGACACGGACAACTCTATCTAAGAGACCAAGTTCCACCTCGTTCCACTGCTTACGATCAAGGAAAATTTGGTCGGCTATTCCCGTCCTTACCTCCCTTTGCTAGCGACTCCAAATCAGTGCGCCAGAGGCTGATGGAGCTAGGGAAACCAGGCGGTTTGATGGATGCAGGAGACAATTTAAACTCAACAGACCCCGTACCTGGAAGTCCTAGCAACACCGATAACCCCAATATGACCGCAGGGTTCACTTTTTTGGGGCAGTTTCTAGATCATGATATGACCTTCGATTCCACCTCTAGCCTTGAGCGACAAAATGACCCGGAATCTATTGAAAATTTCCGAACGCCTTTCTTAGAGCTAGATAACGTTTATGGTTCGGGTCGTGCAGCCAGTCCTCACTTGTATGACAAAACAACGGGAGGCATCAAGTTCCTGATTGAGAAATTGGGTGGGGAAGGGTCGAAGGACGATCTCCCTCGAAATAGCCAAAATATGGCGCTCATCGGCGACCCAAGGAATGATGAGAACACGATTATTTCTCAGATGCAATTGGCATTTCTGAAATTCCACAATCATGTTGTGGATTACGTCATCGATAGTGGACTCAAAGATCCGAATGATGCATTCACCGAGGCACAGAAGCTAGTTCGCTGGCACTACCAGTGGATTATCGTGCATGAGTTCCTGCCCACAACCGTAGGACAGGATTTGGTGGATGACATTCTGAAAAAAGGTCGGCGGTTCTACAACTGGCGCAACCAGCCATTTATCCCAGTTGAGTTCTCGGTCGCTGCCTATCGCTTCGGTCACAGCCAAGTCAGACCGGGATACATCGCCAATCATGGCACTCAGGATATGCCAGAGTTTAGGGCACCAATTTTCAATTTCAGTTTAGACCCTAATCTTTGTGACCCGGATGACCTGCGCGGTGGGAAACGCGCACCCCGACGATTTGTTGACTGGGATACCTTCTTTGATTTCAAAAACGGAAAAGTCAAGCCCAACAAAAAGATCGATCCTAAACTCTCAAGTGCATTATTCACGCTGCCTTTTCCAGCACCCGGTTTGCCAGGACAAGAGGAGCCAATCCGGTCGCTCGCGCAGCGCAATCTGCTGCGTCACCTCACCTTCAGCTTGCCGTCCGGTCAGGATGTAGCCAGAGCGATGGAAATCGATCCTCTGAGTCCATCCGATCTGCGCGACCTCAAAGATTTGGGATTCGACAAGCGAACACCCTTGTGGTTCTATATTTTGAAGGAAGCGGAGCTGAGAGCGCAAGGCAAGACACTGGGGCCTGTCGGCGGACGCATTGTTGCGGAGGTGTTCATCGGTCTGCTACAAGGCGATCGCAAATCCTATCTTCGGCAAGACCCCAAGTGGAAGCCAGTTTTAGGGCAAAAGCACGACTTCAAGATAGTTGACTTGTTAAAGTTTGCGGGACTTGCTCCATAAGGAACGACTGAGTGCTGAACGGCTAATTTTTGGGTACGCGATCGCGCTTGTGCGTGCTGCCAATCTCTCACAAGCTACGCACGCAAGCAAAATCTATTCTCCACTAAGAGATAAGCGGTTGGATGAAAATCTGCCCGCTTTTTTCTGTAGCAAGGTTTAGCGATTCGGGTCCGGCTTGTTCCCTAAGTGGGTGTTGTTCAAATGAATCTATCGACTGCTAGATTTTTTTTAGTTGTTTATAGTATTTCTAGGTCATCTTCATCTGCTCAAAGAGATTGAGCCTTCGTTGGGACGGAAACTCAGTCGCTCCCTATTCCCAGCGTTGCCAATTGCACTAGTCAATCGCTCGAAAGAAAAAACAGGCATGAAAGAACCATCAGAAAAAATGGTTAGCGGTGGATTTACTCTGGCGCTGCTTTTGTTGTTTGGCGTCGGTGTCACTTTCTCCTGGAGCGTCCAAAGGCTGTTGAATAACTCTAGATGGGTAGATCACACTTATCAAGTCCGGGAAGAGATCGAGCATACCCTTTCGGGAATCAACAGTGCCGAAAAAGCAAGGCGAGGCTACATCATCACGGGACAAGACACTTACCTGATCAATTACCGGCAGGGCATTCAAGAAAGTAACCGGGGCTTCACAACCCTTCGGACATTAACGGCTGATAACCTTCTCCAACAGCAGAGGCTCGCTCTCCTCGAACCTCTGATTGCCGAAAAACTGAAGGGGCTGCAAGAATCCATTGAGCTGCGACAGCGGAATTTAGGAGAAGACAGGAACGCTCAAATTGCCTTTACAGATAGGAACTCAGCGATATACGAGAAAATTAAAGAGCTACTGGCTGCAATGCAAAAAGAAGAGCAAATGTTATTGCAGCGTCGCGCAGCGGCAACAAATAGAAGCGTTCGTTATACCATTCTGGTTGTTTGTATTGGCGGTTTGTTGAGTTTCAGCCTACTGATTGCGATTTACTTTCTGTTGCGAAAGCAAATTCGCGATCGCATCCTAGCAACCGAAAAACTTGCTCAGACAAACGCTGCTTTAGAAACTGAGATTGCGGAACGGTTAGAAGCAGAGCGGAAATTGGAGCAACTCACAACCAACTTGCAGCGCTCCAATCGAGAACTAGAGCAGTTTGCTTATGTAGCTTCCCATGATTTGCAAGAGCCATTACGGGCAGTGTCAGGTTATACCCAACTGTTAGTGCAGGAGTATCAAAACAGTCTGGATGAGTCTGCACAGGAATATATGGCTTATGTAATAGACGGTGCAACGCGGATGCAGCAGTTGATTCAAGACTTGCTCGCCTATTCCCGCGTCAGCACTCGAACTCAAGCGTTTGTCTCCATTGATGGGGAGAAGGTGTTGCTTCAGGCGATAAACAATTTGCAAGTCGCGATCGCAGAAAGTAACGCCACCATCACCCACGACCCTCTGCCCCAAGTAAACGGTGACAAAACCCAATGGCTCCAGTTATTTCAAAATTTAATCGCCAACGCCATTAAGTTCCGCCGTGAGGAACCGCCCCAAGTTCACATTACAGCGGAGTTAAAAGATCGGGAATGGCTTTTTTCGGTACGTGATAATGGAATTGGTATCAAGCCACAGTATCTCGATCGCATTTTTGAGATATTCAAGCGTCTTCATACCCGTCGAGAGTTTCCTGGTACTGGCATTGGTCTGGCTATGTGCAAAAAAATTGTCGAGCGTCACGGTGGAAGCATCTGGGCCGAATCGCAACCAGGAGTAGGAACGACATTTTACTTTACCATTCCCCTCACGCCTGACCCTTCACTCTTAGAAGCCACGAACTCGCATGAATAGCCGCTATACCTTCCGATCCGTGGAAATTTTGCTGATTGAAGACTCTCCCAGCGATGCGAATTTAACCATCCGAGAATTTAAAAAAGCTAAGATTGCTAACAACCTGCACTGGGTTGAATATGGCGAGGCGGGAATGGAATTTCTGCGACAGGAAGGTGAATATGCCAATGCTCCACGTCCAGACCTGATTTTACTCGATCTCAATTTACCAGGGATGGATGGGCGAGAAGTCCTCATGGAAGTCAAATCAGACCCCGATCTTAAACGTATCCCAGTTGTCGTTCTCACCACCTCAGCCGATGAAGAGGATGTACTTAAGTCTTATAACCTCAGTGCCAACTGCTACGTAACGAAGCCGGTTGATATGCAGCAATTTATTCGGATTGTGCAATTGATCAATGATTTCTGGCTGGCAGCAGTAAGACTCCCACTAGAGTAACCCCAGTTATGTACAAAACGCCGATTCAAGTCCTCCTAGTGGAAGATAGCCCCAGCGATGCCAACTTGCTACGCCAACTGTTCTCGCGCTCAAATCAGGAGGGATGGCAATTAGTACACGTTGAGCGGCTGGGCGACGCAATTGATGCTTGTAGCGCTGATTCCTGGGATGTTGCTTTATTGGATCTTTCTCTTCCTGACTCGGATGGATTGGACACAGTAGCACAATTCCGGATAGCTGCACCAGATATCCCCATTGTGGTGCTGACCGGGTTTGATGATGAGGAACTTGCCCTACAAGCGGTAGCAACAGGGGCACAGGATTATCTCGTCAAAAATCAAATTACAATGCAATTGCTAGTGCGGACGATCCGCTACGCCATTGAACGCGGACAAATTCTCAAGCAGCTGCACGAAAGCGAACGACGCTTCCGAGGGATTTTTGAGCAGACATTTCAATTAATGGGGTTGTTGACACCAGAAGGAAAGATCCTGGAAGTTAACCAAACAGTTCTTAACTTCAGCGGTCTTCAATTAGAAGATTATGTTGGTCACTTGATGTGGCAGACAAAATGTTGGAATTATTGCCAGGAAAGCCAGGATTGGTTGAAAAATGCGATCGCCTACGCCGCGAACGGTCATTTTGTCCGTCATGAGATCCAGGTACAGGGCGAACTGAATGTGATGCTGTGGATTGATTTTTCCTTAAAGCCCTTGACGGACGAAACGGGGAAAGTGGTGTTGCTGATTGTGGAAGGCAGAGATATTAGCGATCGCAAACTCGCAATGACAGAAATCCTCAAAGCCCTGGAACAGGAACGAGAACTCAACCAACTCAAATCAAACTTCGTTTCCATCGTTTCCCATGAGTTCCGCACTCCCATGACGACAATTCGGATGTCTGCGGAGTTACTTCGAGCCTACAATCAGAGCTTAACCGAACAGAAGAGAAATGAATACTTCGAGCGGATTGAAGGTGCCATCGGCAATATGCTCCACCTATTAGATGAGGTATTGATCTTGGGTCAAACTCAGGCAGGTGGACTTCAGTTTAAACCCGCACGACTCGATTTAGAAAAATTTTGCTGGGATCTCACAGCAACTTTACAAGCTTGTGCTACTAGACAGCACAACATTATCTTTACCTGTCAAGGGAAACGCCCCCAAGTTGAAATGGATGAAGTCTTGCTGCGGCATATCTTCACTAATTTACTTTCCAACGCGATTAAGTATTCGCCCCAAGGTGGCAATATCTACTTTGATTTAGTTTTCCAAAATGGAGAAGCTACTTTCCGCTTAAAAGATGAAGGAATTGGTATTCCTTTAAAAGATCAACAACGTCTGTTTGAAACCTTCCATCGCTGTAGCAATGTAGGACCAATTCAAGGAACCGGATTAGGTCTTTCCATTGCCAAAATGTGTGTAGATTTACATCGGGGAGAGATTCAAGTAGAAAGTGAAGTCGGTATTGGAACAACATTTATCGTCACGTTGCCATTCAATCACTCACCGGGACGGGTTCCTCCACAGGAACGCCATTTACATCACCAATCTTAGGGAATTTGAAAAAATTTTGCTTGACATTTCGAGCCTCCAACCGAAGATAAATTGGTGACTAAAAAAGTTGAGCGTAGCGTCTCTTCCGCTTTCGGCTTCGTTTAAGCCTATGTGGTCTTCACAAGATGTACTGGAATTTCAATCGTAAACTCTGCACCCTGTCCGGGGAATGAATGACACGACAGTTGACCTTTATGCTTTTCTACTATAATCTCATAAGTCGTCAATAACCCTAACCCGCTGCCTTGACCTATAGGCTTTGTCGTAAAAAACGGGTCAAATAAACGCGATCGCATTTCTTCAGCAATGCCAATCCCATTGTCTTTAATTCGGATAACAATCGTTTCCCAAGCACTAAACTCTGTACTAATCCAAATTGTTGGACTGGAAGATTCAGAAAAGTTTTGCCCAACCCCCAATTCTAGAGCATCAATAGCATTATTTAAAATATTAAGAAAAGCCTGGTTAAGCTGGCTAGCATAACAATTAACTAAGGGTAAGTTTTCATATTTTTTGATTACCTGAATCTCCGGACGTTTCCCTTCTCCTCTAAGTCGATGCTGCAACAATAATAAAGTGCTATTCAACCCTTCATGGATGTCTACAGCTTTAATATCTGATTCATTAAGGCGGGAGAAAATACGTAAAGCCAGGAGCGTTGTGCAGATACGCTCTACACCCGTTTGCATTGAGCCTACAAGGTTCTGAATATCTGAATTGAGAAAATCTAAATCGATTTCTTGGATTGCTTTTTGAATGGAAAGAGTAGGCTTTGGATACTCTTTTTGATAGAGGGAAATTAGATTTATCAAGTCTTGAATATATTTGCGTGCTGGATCGAGATTGCCAGAAATAAAGCCAATAGAATTATTGATTTCGTGAGCCATTCCTGCGGCTAATTGACCCAACCCAAGCATCTTTTCTTTTTGAACTAGTTGTGCTTGAGCCTTTTTGAGATCGCCCAAGGCTTGTTGAAGTTGTGAATTCTGATTTTTCAACTGAGTTTGAAGGCTTTGAATTGTTAGTTGATTTTGAATTCTCGCCAAAACCTCCTCAATTTGAAAAGGCTTAGTAATATAGTCTACGCCCCCAACTTGAAAAGCTTTCACTTTATCTAAAACATCATCCAAAGCACTTAAAAAAATTACAGGTACAGAGGAAGTTTCAGTATCTTCCTTTAACCTTTTGCAAACTTCATAACCATTCATGCCCGACATATTAATATCTAACAAGATTAGATCCGGCTGAAGTGTCTTAACTGCGGTTAAAGCCATTTGACCATTAATCGATTTACGAACGTTATATCCTTTATCTAACAGCAGGGAAGATAAAAAGCGAATATTGTCTGGTGTATCATCAACTATCAGAATATCGGCTTTGAAGGTATTTGCTAATTTGGAATCCATTGGGCTTTGAATTAAAAGAGTATCAAAATTGTCAACCTGCTGATTATCGCTGCATCCAAAATAGTTAATCTTTGTAAAAAAATAGGTGCTATTTCAATTTAATTAACTATCTTTATTTAATTTAAACTTATATCTAGTAACATAGACTACACGTTTAGCTTAAATATTATTGCTGTGTATCCGATACGATTAAGTTTGTTGCTTTTTTTCCCTCTACGGGTTTGGAAAATAGATATCCCTGTCCAAATTCACAATTTAAGTTTCTTAGCTGAGATAGCTGTTCGCCCGTCTCAATTCCTTCAGCAATTACACTCATATTTAGAGTTTGAGCAATCTTCATAATCGCCGGAATTAGTCCTAAACTATCTGTTTTTTCATCTAAATAACTAATAAAAGAACGGTCGATTTTGAGAGTATCAACAGGAAAATTATATAAATAACTCAGAGAAGAATACCCGGTACCAAAGTCATCAATACATAACTGAATCTTACGTTCTCGAAGTTGCTGAATAATCGCTTTTACAGATTGAGTATTATTCATCAGAACACTTTCTGTGATTTCTAACTTCAAGCTTTGAGGATTCAGTTGGGTTTCCGCGAGGATTTGGTCAATTTGCTCAATTAAATCTAGCTGAGCAAATTGTCGCGCTGAAAGATTGACACTCATAAATAGGGGATAATCGATCAGTTTTTCCTGATACCATTGCTGAAGCTGATAGCAAGCTTCCCGCAAAACCCAATTGCCAAGTTGGTTAATCAAACCTGTTTCTTCTGCTACAGGAATAAACAATCCAGGCGATACCATTCCTCGTTGAGGATGATACCAGCGAACTAATGCTTCAAACCCAACAATCTTGCTGGTATCAAGGGCAATAATTGGCTGATAGTGGACAATAAATTCTTGTCGTTCGATGGCTCTACGCAGGTCATTTTCAAGCTGTAAAACTTGAATCACAGCATCGTGCATCTTTGGGTCAAAAATTTGGTATTGACCTTTTCCTAAGGTTTTGGCACGATACATTGCGATGTCTGCATCTCGCAATATATGTTCTGCTCGCTCATAATTAGGATTGCTCATAGCAATTCCAACACTAGCGTTGATGAAAATTTCCTGTTTATTTAGTTGAAACGGAGAAGCAAAAGATTGAAGGATTTGATCGGCGATAAGGAGTACACTGCTGATATTTCCAACGTCTGTCAAGATAATCGCAAATTCATCACCGCCCAACCGGGCCAAAGTATGATGTTGACTGAGTAATTTTTCTAGGCGGCGAGCTAAATTAATTAACAGTTCGTTACCAGCAAGATGACCGAGAGAATCATTGACTACTTTAAAGCGATCGCAATCAAGAAACAACACGGCAAACGCCTCTTTTGAATGTTCCTTGGTGCGTGTGAGAGCTTGTTCTAGACGCTCCATAAATAAAACTCGATTAGGCAACCCTGTGAGATTGTCATAAAGTGCCATTTTTATGAGTTTTTCTTGAAGGAGCTTTCGCTCGTTGATTTCTCGCCTCAGTTCTTGATTCGCTACTTCTAGCTGAAAAGTCCGCTCTTTCACTCGTTCTTCAAGTTGAGCATTCAGTTGTTGGTTTTGGATTTTTGCGGCTCTTAACTCTAGTTGATTTTGAACACGAACTAAAACTTCTTCAAATTGAAAAGGTTTGACAATATAATCAGCTCCGCCAACCGAAAAAGCTTTTACTTTATCAAAAGCCTCGCTGAGAGCGCTTAAGAAAATTACAGGAATTGCAGCAGTTTTTGGATCGGCTTTCAGTTTTTCGCAAACTTCATAACCATCCATGCTAGGCATCATAATATCAAGCAAAATTAGATCGGGGATAACAGTTTGTATTGCTGTCAGTGCCATTTGCCCGCTTAATGCCTTGCGAATGGTATAGCCTTGCTTCATTAGCAGACCAGACAGAAAACGCAAGTTTTCAGGGGTGTCATCAACGATGAGAATATCTTCTTTTGCCATAACGAGGGAGAAATTATTTATTTCAATTCTTTTATCATCGATTTTGGAAAATTCGTTAGTTTGGAATATTATTTAAAAGTCATCTTTTTTATATTTCCTGTTTGCAGTTAATGATAAAGGTTTAAAAAGTTTTGAACGAATTGATTGCAGCGTTAAATATTATTTAACCACTTATCTTAGACATTCTGCAATCATCTTCCACAGGTGTGAGAGTAGAGGAAGGCAATGGGAAAAAACCTATTTGCCATCCTGCAACAAAATTTTTCAATATCCTACTCCTGTTGGGAATGTGATAGAAGAGGCGAAAAATTGAGGGAGGTTTGCTGTGAGTTTTTACCAGTAAGCTGTGTTTGAGTTGATTGAATTAATTCCATAATTTGCTCAAACTGAAAATTTTCAACCAAATTGGTCAAAGCATTTATAACAAACGAATTTTCTGGGGGAATTTCCTGAAGGAGCTGAAGGAGCAAGAAATCGCTGCCTTGGGAAGCTGCATAGTGTAGCTGTTGTATCCATTCAGAGGGCATAGTGGAAATCTGAAGGGGGATGTCAGAATCGGAAGTCTCTGGTAAATTTTCCTTCCTGCTTTCGGTGGGTAATGCTTCCTCCTCATAGAGATATTGCACCCCTAGATATTTATTCATTTTAAAGAGTAGTTCCTCTTCTCGAAAAGGTTTACGCACGAAGTCATCGCATCCCGCTGACAAGATAATTTGTCTGTCTTCTTCAAAAACGCTGGCAGTTAGGGCAATAATTATGGTTGCCTCACCTTTTAAGGAAGCTCTAATTTTTTTGGTAGCTTCATAGCCGTTCATCACAGGCATCCGCATATCCATCCAGATTAGATGGGGTTCCCAACTCTCCCAAATTGCCACAGCTTCTTGACCATTTTCAGCTTCTTGCACCTCAAAGCCCAAGTAAGTAAGAAGCTTAACTAGGAGGAGACGATTTGTGGGCTTATCCTCCACAACTAGAACACGATAGATGGGTTGGTCAGGAGCTAAACCAATAACTTTTTTATAGATAGATTGGGATGTTTCAATCTCCATCTGCTCAACCAAACCTGCCTGAATGTCAAAGGTAAATTTGGCTCCCTGACCTGGATGACTACTGACTGCGATCGCTCCTCCCCCCATCAGTTGGACAAACTTTTGACTGATCGGTAAGCCCAAACCCGTGCCTTGACAGGACTTCAGCCCAACTGAGGTTTGTCCAAAAGCTTCAAATAACCGATCGAATTCATTTGGGTCAATACCGGGGCCAGTATCTTCCACTTCAAAGAGCAGGCGGATAAAAGGCACAGGTGAGGAGTCTGCTTGTTCCCCGACACTCCTGCTTTCCGCCTCTCCTTCCTCCCCTGTAACGCGCAGGGTTACGCTCCCTTTGTCAGTAAATTTGATGGCATTACCGAGAAGGTTAATCAAGACCTGACGCAGCTTACTTTCGTCGGTTCTGACGTACTGGGGGACAGCAGCCGTGCATTCAAAGTTAAGCAAGAGTCCCTTGCTTGTGGCTTTGAGTTGTAGCATCTGTTCGAGACTATTGAGCAGACAATACAGGTCAAAGTCATTTTCATGTAGCGTGACTCGCCCTGCCTCGATTTTAGCCATCTCTAAAACATCGTTAATCAATGCCAGCAGATGATCGCCACTGCGACTGATGATCTCCAGGTATTTCTGATGTTCGGCAGATAGGGAGGTATCAAGGCTCATCAATTGGGTAAAACCAAGGATGGCATTGAGGGGTGTCCTTAGTTCGTGGCTCATATTGGCAAGAAATTCGCTTTTAGCACTGTTGGCAGCATCAGCGGCTTCCTTGGCGATCATCAGTTCAATTGACTGCTGTTGAGTTCGCGCTAGCAATTCTGCCTGTTGGATCGCAACGCCTAACTGTGCCCCAACTTGAACAACCATCTTGATTTCTGCCTCTTGCCATTGGCGAGAACCGGAATTTTGGTAAGTTGCTAGCAAGCCCCACAGTTGATTGCTATGGAAAATCGGAACAATGATATAAGCTCGTGCTTGAAAGCGCTCCAACAGTTCTAGGTAACAAGCGTCAAATCCAGCCTGGTAGATGTCTGGGACACAACGATAACTGGTTCCTTGGCGATAAGTCCCGCCTTGATTTGCTTGCAAATAAGTATCTTGGATTGGCTCCTCTGCACTTCCTAAAGTTTTGCCAGCACAACCCACCTGGTTAACGGCAACCTTGGGCAGCTGAGATTGATGAATTTGTTCGGGAACTAGCAAATTCCAACCTTCTGCTACCGACTCCGATACAAAATCCCCACTCCAGTCGGGATGGAAACGATAGAGACCAACGCGATCGCAATTAATCGCATGGCGTAATTCTTCAGTCGTAGCGCTAAAAATTTTGTCAATTTCTAAGGTTTGGCGCATTCGCTGAATCACGAAAGCGATCGCTTTTTCCCGTTCTGCACTCTCCCGTAATGCGGCTTGTGCTGCTTGACGTGCCTGAGTCACTGCAATGAATTCGTTGACTAATTTAAGCCAATTAATTTCTTCTTGACTCCAGATTTTGGAAGAGCTGATGGCATCTAAACCCATAAAACCGACAACCGTACCAGCGTAAAGCGTCGGAACGGCAAGCCGAGACTGGATACACTGAAGTTTCGTCAAGGTTGGTTCGGCGGCTAAGGGTGGGCGTTCGGCAGGAAATTGAACCGTTTTGCCACTCAAAAGTTGGTTGTGAACCCAGTGATGATTTTCAACGGGTAAACCTTGAAACCGCTCGATCGCTGGCTGAATGCCAAAGCCGCACCACTCGTGGGTCATATTCCAGCCGTTTTGGCGATCGGAGTAATCAAACAGGTAAGTGCGATCGCACCCCAAAAACTCGCCAACGGCTTGCAGCGTGAAAGTGATCGCAGTATCTAAGTTTTCGTCAATCAGCATTCCAGAAATCCGGCTCAAGCAACTGTCCATCGCTGCTCGTTTTGTCAGCAATTCCTCCGCTAAGTTCCGCTCCAGCTCGGCTCCCGCTCTGGCAACAAAAATTTTCATAATCATTTCTTTGCCAGGATCGTGAGCCATTGGCTGCACATCCAACACCGCCAAATTGCCAATTGTATTGCCAGCCGAGTCTCTTAACGGAATTCCCCAGTAGCTTTGTGCGCCTAACTGCTCTAACGCTGGGAAGTTAGGAAAAAGTTCTTGTACCTCGGATGGATAAAAACCGCTCGTTCCTTTCAACACGTTTTCGCAAGGACTACCCGCCAAGTCGTACTCGAAATTTTCGCCAAAATCCTCACCCGTCCAGAATGCCAAAGTTCGCACTCTAGTTTCAGTATCATCTGCAAATTGACCGACTACAGCGTAGCGGACTCCCAAAACTTTGGCGAGATAGCGGACACAAGAGCGAAAGAACTCATTGCCAGTTGCAGAAGCTGTTCCCTCAACCATTAAGTGCAGTGCCTCTTCCCTCTGCTTGCGATCGGTAATATCAGTATGGGAACCTGCTATGCGATAGGCTGTGCCGGTTTCATCCCACAATGCCACGCCACGGGTCAGAATCCAGCGCCAGCTGCCATCTTTATGGGATGCCCGAAACTCTACCTCGTAGTTGGGGATTTTCTTAGTTAAATAGGCAAGCATCACCGCTAACACTCGCTCTGAGTCTTCTGGGTGCAGAATTTGGTTGAAAGTATCGATGCTATTCGGAATTTCTAAGTCTTCATAGCCCAACATACTTTTCCAGCGAGGCGACAGATATATATAATTTGCTGGAATATTCCAATCCCAAATCCCGCCATTAACTCCTTCTACCGCTAAAGCAAATCGTTCTTCACTTTGGCGGAGTGCGGCTTCCGCTTGCTTTTGGTTCGTAATATTGCTGAGGGTACAAACAATTCGCTCTACACTCCCGTCCTCTGCTAGCTGCGGGTCGGCATTTACTAGCAGCCAGCGTTGATTATGGCTCTCAGGATGGTCGATTCTGACGATAATATTATGAATCGGTTGGCGCTGGGCAATGCTGGACTGCACGGGTAGCTCTGGCGTTGGGAAGGGTGTACCATCTTCTTGCTGCAACAGCCAATTTGCACCAAATACCTGATGCGATAAATCTTCTGCGTTGAGATTGAGGAGATTAATTGCAGCTTGATTGTAGGTGAGAATTTCGGCATTAGCATTGAGCAGTAATACTCCTACCTGCATTTCTCGGATCAGCATCCGAAAGCGGTTCTCACTTTCCTGTAACGCTTGCTCTCGAACTAACTGCGCTGTTAAACGCCGATCGAATAGAGAGGTTAATAGGGCTAGGCTCAAAATGAACAAGGTAGCAATCCCGATAGCGATCGCCAACCAAGACTGAGTGATGGGGGGAGACGGCTCTAGTGGAAAGACTTTGTGAGGGGTAAAGTGAGTCGCCCACATTCCCGTGTAGTGCATCCCACTGATGGCAATTCCCATCAGGAGAGCGCTGCCGAATTTCTGCCACAGCAGACCTTTGGAGGATTGCTCTTGTAGTCGAAATGCCAGCCAAAGCGCGGCAAAAGAAGCAATGATAGCGATCGCTACCGATAGGCTCACCAATCTCCAGTCATACTCAATCGTCGCCTGGACTTGCATGGCTGCCATACCTGTGTAGTGCATCCATGCAATGGCAATTCCCATACAAACCCCGCCGCCGATGACCAGCGGGATTGAAACAGCGCGACTCAGCAGCCATAAAGCAATAGTTGAAGCAAGAATCGCGCACATCAAGGAGAACAGGGTGATCCACACATCGTAATTGACAGCCTGTGGCAATTGGAAAGCCAGCATAGCAATGAAATGCATTGACCAAATTCCGGTTCCCATTGCCCCTGCTCCACCCAGAAGCCAGCGCCATCGTCCCCGTTCCACAGCAGACCGCACTCGTCCGGCTAAGTCTAGGGCTGTGTAAGAAGCTATTACCGCGATCGCAAAAGAAAGGATTACTAAACCTAGGTTATAAGTGCCAGCCATTACGCTATGCATATCTTTTTCAATGTCGCGGATTTCTAAAAATCAATCGATATAAAAAAGTTTTTCAGCGAAAGGAATGCATTTGTGAATGGCTTCCTTAATCTCGCCCCACGAGTTTTTTTGAACTTACAAGTCCCGTTTCGATTCCTACCAACCCCTGCATAATGGCAGGCATAGCCTATCGCATTCGCGCTGCTACAAAACGGTAGAAAAAGGAGGGGAAATATAGTCAAAGTTCCCCTTGAAAAATGAGATTTAGGGGAACCTCCGTGTACGTCGTATCGAATTAGCCCGCCTAAAGAAAGAACTTCCTCTGTGTTTAGACGAATCAGTAAACATTGCCCGAATCGGACAATTAAATTTTTTTGAGAATTTGCTTTAAAATCCGTAAGTTTGTACTTGATTTTTTTGATTTCATAAGATAGTACTTCAACTAAAGCGTTGGATGGAGGCAGTATAAAGTTCTGTCAACTACCTAAACTAGCATTCTTTAATTAAATATGCCTTATTAAGAATCACTTACAGATAGGCGCTAACCTTATTGCTTTAAGCGATTCGTTTACAAGCCTTGCAAACAAAGGATTTCAGCAGTTTTCCCAATTCAAGCAAATAAATTACTAAGTATAATTCCCTACTTTTCCTACTTTTCCTACTTGCTGTTTGGGTTGAATATAATCATCTATCAAAGGTCAAGGGTTGCGATCGCGCTTTTATCATGTATCAATTATTAGGTTACAGATTCTTGGCAATTCCATAACCTCCACCTCCTGGTGTTTCGATAACAAATACATCGTCACGCTGCATTTCTACAACCCCTGTACTACCTAATTCCTCTATAGTTTCATCAGTACGCTGCACATAATTTTCCCCGACTGCACCCGCTTCACCACCATGCAAACCAAAGGGAGAAATGACACGACGACTTGATAAAATTCCAGCAGTCATGGGTTCAAGAAAACGCAGGCGACGGATAACACCATTCCCTCCATGATGATGTCCATTCCCGCCACTATTGGGACGAATCGCAAAACTTTCTAAAAGGATAGGAAATCGCCATTCCAATACTTCTGGGTCGGTAAGACGGGAGTTTGTCATGTGAGTTTGTACGGCGTCGGTGCCGTCGAAGTCAGCGCCAGCGCCGGAACCGCCACAGATGGTTTCGTAATATTGATAGCGATCGCTTCCAAAGGTGAAATTATTCATCGTTCCTTGGGAAGCTGCCATCACCCCCAGCGCCCCATACAAAGCATCGGTAATGTTTTGCGAAGTCTCTACATTTCCCGCCACCACAGCAGCAGGATAACGCGGATTTAACATACAGCCTTCGGGAATAATAATTTCCAAAGGTTTGAGACAACCCGCATTGAGGGGAATATTGTCATTCACTAAAGTGCGGAAGACATACAATACTGCTGCCTTGCACACGGCTGCTGGTGCGTTTAAATTACTCGGTTGCTGAGGAGAAGTGCCGGTAAAATCTATTTTGGCGCTGCGAGTCGATTTGTTGATGGTGATGGTAACGGCGATCGCGCTGCCATTATCCAGAGGACAGGTGAAACTGCCATCTTTGAGAACTTCGATAACCCGACGTACCGACTCTTCCGCATTGTCCTGTACAAAGCCCATATAAGCTTGCACAGTCTCTAAACCATAATGCTCCATCATCTTGTGGAGTTCCTGCACGCCGCGTTCGTTCGCCGCAATTTGTGCTTGCAAATCTGCAATATTTTTACTGGGATTTCGGGCTGGATAAGCGCTGGATGCCAGCAGTTCCAGCAATTCTTTTTCTCGAAAATGTCCTCCCTCTCCTAGTTGGAAATTATCAAGTAGCACTCCTTCTTGTTCTACTGTGGTGCTGTTTGGAGGCATGGAACCTGGGGTAATCCCCCCAATATCTGCATGATGTCCCCGCGAGGCAACGTAGAAGAGGGGAAGCGTAGGAGGAGAGATTGTAACGCGATTTATTGCGTCTGGAGAAGAAGCAAATACAGGGGTAATTACGGTGATATCGGGTAGGTGCGTGCCGCCGTTGTAGGGATTATTTGAGGCAAAAACATCTCCAGGTTGAATCGTGTCGCCACAAGCGTCAATTAAACTTTTGACGCTTTCACTCATAGAACCCAAATGTACGGGAATATGGGGGGCGTTGGCGACTAACTGCCCATGTTGGTCAAAAATTGCACAGGAGAAATCTAAGCGTTCTTTGATGTTGACCGAGGAACTGGTATTTTGCAGAGTGATACCCATTTGTTCGGCGATCGCGCGAAACAAATTATTGAAAATCTCCAGCATCACCGGATCGGGACGATTGAGGATTCTCGATTCTAGATTTTGGATTGAAAATTGTAAATCTGCCGAACGCTGCAAAATCAGATGATTGCGATCGCTTAGTTGTGCCTGCCAACCGGGTTCAATCACATTCGTACCCGTCGCATCGGCAATAATCGCAGGGCTAGAAATCCAGTCTCCGGGTTGCAAATCCTCTCGCTTATACACTGGCGTCTCGTGCCACCGATCCGCCGCATACATCTGTACAGTTGCCACCGGCGAGGGAAGTTCATCGCTGCGACGCTGTATGACAGCTTCCTCTACTCTCTCTGTCTTCGCCACCACCTCAACCGAAACCGCCTCTACAATCAGCCTTTTATCTTCCACAACAAAGCCGTAACGCTGCCGGTGCAACTCCTCAAACCGCCCCCTCATCGCCGCCGTATCCCCAAAATCCACAATCAGCGCCGAATCAGTCCCCTCATACCGTAAATGCACCTTCCGAAAAACCTCAATCTCAACATCCTCCCTTCTCTCTTCTTCCTCTCTTTCCTCTGCGTCCTTGGCGTCGTGGCGGTTTAATTCCTCCTGCCCCTCCCTTGCCAACTGGCTTAACATCCCCTCCAAACTCAGCACTAACTCCTCACTCAGCGGTGCTTCCACCGCCCGTTCTCGCAGCACCCGCATATCTGCCAAACCCATACCATAAGCCGATAACACGCCAGCGTAGGGATGCAGAAATACCTGCTTCATCCCCAACGCATCGGCAATCAGACAAGCGTGTTGTCCCCCCGCGCCCCCAAAGCAGCACAAAGTATATTCCGAAACGTCATAACCGCGCTGGAGAGAGATTTTTTTAATTGCACTCGCCATTGTTTCAACTGCGATCGCGAGAAATCCAGCCGCCACTTGTTCCGGCGTCCGATTGTCCCCAATTTCTGCCGCCAGTTGACTAAACTTTTGCCGCACTACTTCTGCATCTAGCGGCAAATCTCCGTTCGCTCCAAACAATTTCGGGAAAAACTCCGGTTGCAACTTGCCCACCATCACATTGCAATCCGTCACCGTCAGCGAACCGCCTTTTCCATAGGCAGCGGGACCCGGATTCGCCCCCGCTGATTCGGGTCCCACGCGATACCTCGCCCCATCAAAAAAGAGAATCGAACCGCCACCAGCAGCAACCGTATGAATTGCCATCATCGGCGTTCGCAGTCGTACCCCGGCAACTTCCGTTTCAAAGGTGCGTTCGTATTCACCGTTGTAGTGGGCGACATCCGTAGAAGTTCCGCCCATATCAAAGCTGATAATTTTGTCGAATCCCGCCATCAAGCTTGTCTGTACCGCGCCGACGATGCCCCCAGCAGGGCCAGATAAAATACTGTCTTTCCCTTGAAACTGTTGGGCATCAGTAAGTCCACCGTTGGACTGCATGAACATCAACTGGGGAGAGTTTTGAGTTGAAAATTCCGATTCCAAACTGGCTAGCTGACTGGCAACTCGATCTACATAACGCCGCAAAATAGGCGATAAATAAGCATCAACAACGGTAGTATCACCGCGACTCACCAACTTCATCAACGGGCTAACTTCGTGCGATACCGAGACTTGGGTAAATCCAATTTTCCGCGCTGCATCTGCTATTTGTTTCTCGTGTTCGGGATAGCGATAGCCGTGCATGAAGACAATGGCACAGGAGCGAATCCCGTCGTTGTACGCTTCTTGTAGAGATGTGATATATCCTGTTTCTACGGGGATTAATTCTTCGCCTTGGGCGCTGTAGCGTTCCTCGACCTCAATCACTCGCTCGTAGAGCATCTCTGGCAATACAATGTGACGGGCGAAGATATCGGGGCGATTTTGGTAGCCGATGCGAAGGGCATCTCGAAATCCCTGAGTAATGACCAGAAGAGTGCGATCTCCCTTGCGTTCCAGTAGCGCATTCGTCGCCACAGTGGTTCCCATCTTGACAACTGCAATCTGTTCCGATGGAATAGGTGCATCTGCCGCAATTCCCAAAATGTCCCGAATTCCCTGTATCGGCGCGTCAGTATACCGTTCGGGATTCTCCGACAGCAGCTTATGAATCACCAGTTGTCCATCCGGACGCCGCGCCACAATATCAGTAAACGTACCACCCCGATCGATCCAGAATTGCCAGCGGTTATTTACGTGGGAAGGTAGATTGGAATGCATAATAAAAAAATAATTGCGCGATGTTGATGATAAAATCTTTCTAATTAATTCTTATTATAAATACCGTTGCTAGTTTGTCCGGTTTTAGTTTAAGAAAATCAAAACTATTTTAATAAACATATTTTTTAATATAAAAGTAGCTTTTGTAGCAGGATTATTTATAAATATTAATTGCTATAACTTCCGAACTTAAAATAAACAATCTAACCTTTTATTTAACTTTTATTTACAAAAAGGATGTTTTAGAGAATGCTTTACTTCACAGAAACAGAGAAAGCTAAAGTTCTAATTGATGAATATTCAAAACGTCAGCTTTTATACTTAGATACAGAAGTTGCCGATTATAATACTCGCAAGCCTAAACTCTCTTTAATTCAAATATTAGATGACTTTACCGATGTAAGCGGAGATAGCGTTTGCATCTTAGATGTTTTAGATAATCCTGAAATTGCAGAAATTTTTATTAAAGAAATCATGGTCAATCCTGCAATTGAAAAGGTCTTCCACAATTCCAGCTATGACCTGAAGTTATTAGGGAAAACCAAAGCTAAAAATGTAAGTTGCACCTTAGAGATTGCCAAATCAATCCCTTACTATTTATTGCCAGTGCCAAATTTACAATTGAGAACTCTGGCAGAAAAGCTGTGCTATTTTCCCAATATAGACAAAACCGAACAAAGCAGCGACTGGGGACAGCGACCGCTGACAGAAAGTCAGCTACAGTATGCAAAAATGGACCCGATTTATCTGGCTCACGTGCATCAGCGACTGTTGGAATTAACTCAATTGAGTAGTCCAGATCCAGAACAGGAAGATGTAACAGCTCTAGCCCAACGCTATCGAGAAATTGAGCAGGAATGGAAGTTGCTAGATACCGAAATTGACCACATCCAAAATAGGCTCAAAGCCGCGATGCAAGCACAAGAACTATCAGAAACGAAATATTTCCAATTATCCAGTTATGAGCGAACTACAAAAAAAATTCCGTTTAACCAGTTGGCAAGAATGGCGGAAATTCATGGAATTGATTTAGAGTTTCCGGTGACACTAACCCAAAATCTTCAGAAAGACTTGGGAGAATTGATCGCGGAACTTCCAGTGGAAGAAGAGAAAACTACTATCTGGCGGTTGAATCCCAAAGAGCAGGAAGATGAAGAGGATGATGGGATTCCATTTTAAGGAATATTCTGTTAATTCAAGTAACTATCTCTTTCTTCCCGTCTTGAGATTCACCTTTTATCTGGAATAACAGTCTGTTCTCGTGTGTAAAAGCTCGTAGCTAACCTTCGTATCCAAGGGGTTTCTGTAATGCTTCCTGATTTATTGCATCGCAAACAGACACATTTCGTTTTGTGGCGTCCAGGAGAGATTCAACCCCCTCCAACCCTTTACATCGGCAACTTCGCTGGAGATAATCCAAGCTCATTTGAAAATTTTCAAGAATTCGACTTAATCCAATCAACAGATTTTCCAGAACTTTGGGAAATACCAGCGGAAAACTGCAATTTAACAGACGGAGAGGTTTATTTTTACTGGTTTAAAGTCCGCGACACTGACCCCTACACCAACACCCATCGAATTCTCTACTGCACCGATCCTACCGCTTACACGGTGGATCGGCGTTTCTCTGCACCGAAAGTCCTTTCAGAAGAGGGTATGTCCGACCTAGATCCAGCTAGCGTCATCCTCTACCGAGATAAAATGCTGGTTCCGTGCGATCCGAAGGGGCAAACAGCGGACTGGGAAGGAGATACGATAGAAAACCTACAACCGAATAATCGGCTAGTGATTTACGAGTTGCCCACTCGCTGGACTCAAATTCGTTCAACTGGGGGAATTCAAGAAGGAAACGGAACTTTTCGAGACGTAGTTTCTCTATTTGTGGAAGAAGCGATCGCACCTACTTTTTCCTCAGTCCGCGCCTTACAAAACCGCGCTCATCTGGTGGAATTAGGTGTCAATGCTTTGGAACTTTTACCGCCATCTGATAGCGATCAAACAGATAATTGGGGCTACGGTACGGCTAATTATTTTGCAGCCGATTATGACTTAGGTCGCCCGGACGGTCAAGAAGCACCTACGGCTTCCATTGATTTAATCAATCTCATCAAAGTTTGTCATCAACACGGCGTGCGCTTTTTTGTTGATGCGGTAATGGCTTTTTCTTACAACAATCCTTACCGCAACGTTAATTATGTAGAATTTTATATCAAGTTTAATAGTGGCGATCCAGAACAAGGAAATCGGGACGGATTTGGCGGTGATTTGTTTAAGTACAACTATTGGGTAGAAGGGTATCATCCGCTTGCAGGTACGCGATCGCGTTTTGTTCCTGCCCGCGAATATATGAAAGCCTACATCGCCCACTGGATGGATTACTATCGGGTAGATGGTTTGCGCCTCGATAGCGTCAACAATATCGGCAATTATGACTTTTTACAGGAATTCAAAGATTATGCGCGATCGCTTTGGCAGGAACGGGAAGGAAGCGGCGATAAATTTCTCGTAGTCGGTGAAGAATTAAGCGTACCTCTCGCTTTAATTTCACAGAATCGTCTCGATGGGTTGTGGAACGAAAAGTTTAAGCATATTATCCGTAGCGTCATTCTAGGACAAAATTCGTCTGATGAGCCTAGCTTTGAATGGAGCGTCCGCAAACTCATTGACTGTCGTAATTTAGGGTTTGCAGATGGTTCTCAAGCAGTTAATTATCTGACTTCCCATGATGTAGGAGGCTTTGGCAACGAACGCTTCTACAGCTACCTAAATAATAATCAAGTTTTTGATACAGAAAAGCGCATCAAGCTAGCATTTGTTTGTTTGCTCACTGCTGTCGGGATTCCGATGATTTTGGCAGGAGATGAATTCGCCGATCAAAATGACTTGCCAACTTCAGATGACCATAAAAAACAGGTTGATCCGGTTAACTACAGCCGTCTGACAGATGATTGGCGACAGCGTATTTTTAATTATGTTTGTAGATTAGTGAAGTTTCGGACTACTTCTGATACTTTAGCTGTAAATGACACTCATTTTATCCATTCTGACTTCAATGAAGGTAAGCGAGTTATCGTCTGGCAGCGAGGCAAAGACGATCGATTAGTGATTGTGGTGGCGAATTTCTCTGAGTACGGGACCCCTCCAGGTTCTGAGTATAAAATACCTAATTGGCCTGCAACTCCGGCAGGTAAACAGTGGAAAGAGATCGCGCAAGATCGTATGGTTCCTGCTGAATGGGTAGGCAGAGAAGGCATCTTCCCGTGGGAAGCGAAGGTTTACGCGCTAGTTTAAACTTATTCACCCTCAGAGGTAGAGACACGGCAGTGTCGTGTCCCTACTTACTCAATACTGGTCTCTAAACGCCAATACACACCATTTTCCCGCTGCATCAGTTTAGAAGCTATCAACTCTCGTCGCAGAGTGGCGGAGTCAGGATGGTGGCGCTTGATGATTTCATTCACCTGAAGTTCTGGGTAATTAATCCCGATTTCAAATTGGTTTGCCAACCACTTGAGAATCACTTGGCGTTTTTTACGACTGGCAGGAATTTCTTTCAAGCGAAGGACGCGATCGCATCCCGCTTCGCTAATCTCCTCAAAAAAGTTCTTCAATACCTTGCTCTCCCATGCTTCCCCTTCTACATCTTCGACGAGAGAAGCCATGTTATCTGGAGTGAAAATCTCTTTGCTAAAGTTTTGCAGCGCCTCGCTATTGAGTCGATACAAATGAGTATTGCCGTCAGGGCGCATATTCACCAAATTGAGTTCTTTCAGTTTACCCAAATGATGGGAGACAGTCGGCTCCTTCAGTTTCACAATCGCGGCTAATTCTTCGACGCTGCATTCCCGATTCGCCAGAATCCCCAAAATCTTCAATCGGCTTTCGTCAGCGAGAACCTTGAAGAAGCGTAGCAGGGTTTGAAATTCCGCTTTTTCCATCGTTTTACTTCTAATTAGATACATATCTAACTAGAAGTTTATCTAATTAATTGTGCGGTATGCAAGTCATCTTTCACAGACGGCTAATACCGGAAGCCAAACCGCGACAGACGCCGGTCAGAAAGTTTAAATCCAGGGTTTCTATGGTGTCGCTCGGTTGATGGTAATGGGGATTTCGCATAAATGCTGTATCTGTCACCATCATTGCTTTATAGCCTAAATCCCAGAAGGGCGAATGATCGCTCAGTCGCGTTGAGCTGACGATTAAACCTTTATTCGGCACCGGCAACCATTCGCTTGGAACTCCAACTTTACGAATGTTGCGACTCAGGTGAATTAGATCGGGAATGCTCGGTAAATTGCCAATCAAAGCAATGTAATCACCCCGATTTGGGTAAAAACGTTCTAATCCGGCCGGATAGCGTTGCGAACCAGGGGCGGAGTTGCAATATCCCAGCATTTCTAAGGAAAGCATCAAACGAAGTGATTGTCCTTGTTGCTTTAAATCAGATGCATATTGCTGACTCCCTAGCATCCCGTATTCTTCCATATCAAAAGCAACCAATCGCACCGGGTATTTTGCAGGTTCTGCTGCGAAAATTCTCGCCAATTCCAATAGCGCGGCGACACCCGTGGCATTATCATCTGCGCCTGGGGTTCCAGGTGCAGCGTCATAATGTGCGCCAATAAGAATCGGTGGCTTCTGATTATTTGTCGCCGCTGGTAGATTCAGAATGAGATTCTGATGATTTTGACCGCGAATGCTGAACTCGTGGGTTTCTACAGTTCCCCATTGTTGCAGTTGTTCGCGGATGTAATGCTGTACGTAGAAATGCCCCGAACTGGCGAGATAAGGGTCGCGATCGCGTACTATCTGGGTGAGATGCGATCGCAAGTTTTCTTTTAAATCCAATTGTCTATTGCTCCTAAGTTTCTAACCAAGCGCTCAAATCATTTACAGAGGAGAAATCCAACAGCGCCTCGCCCAAATCTTCTTACTGGGGAATGGATAATTGCTGAATTCTAGTTTGTAGTTCGGGAGCGATCGCGCCAAACCGACGGGTAAGCTGATGCATAATCAATGCTACCCTTTCTCATTGCTGTCACTTTTGGCGGATATTTTGATAAATTACCGAACCTTGCATAATCTCCTCTCTAAATAATTGGCTAATCAAATCTTTTTCAAAGCCTGATACTGTTTATAGTATCTACCGCCAATCCTGAGCATGGAGATTCATCTGATGACGACTTCCGCTCACCGCTCATCGAACGCTGTTTGGCTCCCTTTGTCACTCTCAGCTTGGCAAGATACCTATCAAACGCTGCATTTGTGGACACAAATTATTGGTAAAATCCGGTTAGCATTAGCCCCGAAAATCAACCATTGGTGGCACTCGACGCTGTATGTCACCACCCCAGGACTTACCAGTGGTTCAATTCCTAACGGAACACGTAGCTTTCAAATCACCTTTGATTTTCTCGCTCACCAACTCAAAATCGAGACAAGCGAAGGTACAACCAAAAGTCTGGCACTTGCTCCTCGCTCGGTGGCTGATTTTTATCAGGAAGTGATGAACACCCTGAAGGATCTCGGTATCGAAGTGCAAATCTGGACAATGCCCCAAGAAATTGCCGATGCGATTCCCTTTGAGCAAGACCATCAACATCATGCTTACAATCCGGAATCTGCTCAACGCTTCTGGCAAATTCTGGTACAAGCCAATCGCATCATGACGGTGTTTCGCTCCCACTATATTGGAAAGTGCAGTCCTGTCCATTTTTTCTGGGGCAGTTTCGATCTGGCTGTGACTCGCTTTTCGGGACGAAGGGCACCCGAACATCCAGAAGGTGTACCCAACATGGCAGATTGGGTAACGCGAGAGGCTTATTCCCATGAAGTCAGCAGTTGTGGTTTTTGGTTTGGGGGTGGTTCAACAGAAGCCTTATTTTATGCCTACGCCTACCCAACACCAAGAGGATTTAAGGATTATCCAATTCAACCACAGTCTGCATTCTATAGCCCGGAGCTGCAAGAATTTGTCCTGCCCTATGAGGCGGTGCGACAAGCAGACGATCCAGATACAGCCGTGCTGCAATTCCTACAAAGCACTTATGAGGCAGGGGCGAATTTGGGAGATTGGGAGCGAGCTGCGTTGGAAGATATTCCAGTAGCAAGTGAATAAAGTGAGTCTGCGATCGCTTCTATTGGTATATGGGATGACACTATCTGTGCTTTTTTCCGCGTCACTTCATAGAGAATTGGTATCACCAGGCGATCTAATTATTGACAAGAGAAGAAATCCAACCGCGCCTCGCCCCAATCTTCTCACTGGAGAGCAGACCGACGTGATTGATAAAAAAAGGGATACGGTAATGCCGTCCCCCTTTTTTAGCCTAAAAAAATTGAATTTCAAACGCCAGAATTGAGAATAAATTACCTCAGCTTAGGGGCAATTTTAAACAGACAAAGCGGAGGAAAAAGCCTTGGACTGAGTAGGCTGGAGTAGATACTCAGAGTCAACTTTTTCAGCAGTCAAGGGCACCAGTTGCACCGCACAAGCTTTCAGTTCCGGTTGCAGTGATTCGGGACAAGATTCGGCATGGGTGAGGACGTTCGCTTCGGCACCATCCGCCCAAAGAGCGCCCCAGTGCATGGGGACAAAGGTAACACCGGGAGCGATCGCCTTGGTGACTCTGGCAGGGAATCGCGCCGTGCCCCGACGGGTTCGCACTTCCACCCAATCATTTTCCTGAATCTTCAGAGAAGCCGCATCGCGGGGATGAATTTCAATGAATGGCTGCGGGTGCATCTGCCGAATTTTATCAATTCGTCCGGTACGGGTTTGGGTGTGCCAGTGTCCGTAAAGTCTGCCCGTCGTCAGAACAAAAGGATAATTGGGATCGGGCGGTTCTGCCAGCCCCCGCGAATGATAGGCTCCAAACCGCGCCCGTCCATCCGGCGTCGGAAAGTGAAAATCCGTGTAAAGCCGTTTTGAGTTTTGAGTTTTGTTAGCGTAGCGATGCGTAGCACATTTTGAGTTTTGAGTTGAAGAGTTTAACGGAGAACTCAAACTTGGGGTATCAAAACTACGATCGGGACAGGGCCACTGAAGCGGACCTTCTTGCGCCAGTCGTTCGTGACTAATGCCGCTCATATCACAGACGCGATCGCGTGTCAACTTCACATATTCGGCATAGATAGACGCTGGCGTCTCGTAGGGAAATTTTTCAGCAAAACCTAAGCGCCGTGCGACTTCTGTAAATATTTGCCAATCGGGTTTGGCTTCTCCTGGGGGAGTGCGAAATGCCTGACACAGCGTGACCACTCGCTCGGAGTTAGTCATCGTGCCAGTTTTCTCGCTCCACTGCGCCGCCGGGAGCAAAACGTGAGCAAAGGCGGCGGTTTCAGTGGGGTAGTAGGCGTCTTGATAGACCGTAAAAGGCGATCGCTGCAATGCGGCTTTCGCACGTTCCAAGTCAGGTAAACTGACAGCCGGGTTCGTAGCGGCAATCCAGAGAACGCCCACATCTCCGGTTTCCAAACCCGTGATAATGTCCCACGCCGTGCGACCCGGATAGGGCGAAATTTGTCCGGCGGGGAGTTGCCAAAACGCTTCAAGTTCCGCTCGATGTTGGGGATTTTTGACCACTCGATATCCGGGCAGAATGTGGCAAAGACCGCCGGTTTCCCGACCGCCCATCGCATTCGGTTGACCCGTCAGCGAAAACGGCCCTGCACCGGGTTTGCCAATCTGAGCCGTCATCAGGTGCAGATTCACGATCGTTCGCACCTTGGCAGTGCCTTCAGAAGACTGATTCACGCCCATCGACCACAGAGACAGCACGCGCTTCGACTGTGACCAGTATCGAGCTGCTGTTTCCAGGTCAGAGATGGAAATACCGCATCGTTCGGCGACCACTTCCGGTGGATAGTGCTGGATGACTTCTGCAAAAGCTGGAAAATTCGTCGTGCAGTCCTCTATGAAATAAGTATCAATTGCGCCCCAACGCATCAGCAGGTGAGCGATGCCATTGAGTAGATCCATATCGGTGCCTGAGCGAATCGCTAAGTGCAAATCTGCTGCCTCAGCCGTGTTCGTCCGGCGCGGATCGACCACAATCATTTTGACGTGAGAATTTTTCTTGTGGTGTTTCCGCAGGCGGTTAAAAATGATGGGATGACAGTCGGCGGTGTTGCTGCCGATGATAAAAGCACAGTCGGTTAAGTCTAAATCTTCGTAGCAGCAAGGGGGGCCATCCGAACCAAAGCTTTGCATATAACCCGCAACGGCGGAGGACATACACAAGCGCGAGTTGGAATCAAAATTATTCGTGCCCAGACACCCTTTGAGTAGTTTCTGAGCAACGTAGTAATCTTCAGTTTGCAGTTGCCCGGAGCCGTACATACACACGGCGTCCGATCCTTGAGTTGCCAGAACGTTTTGAATCTTGCTCGCGACGAGATCCAAGGCTTCCTCCCAGGTGGCGCGGCGGAAAGGTTCATCCAGGGAGTCGCGGATCATCGGATGGAGAAGGCGGTCTTTGGAAAGGGACTCGGCAACGGTAGCACCTTTGACACACACCATCCCGTGACTGGAAGGGTGCGCGCGATCGCCCTGCACTTTCCAGATGGGATTCCCTTGAGCATCCCGATGCGTTGGCTTACCGGCTTGCGCTGGAGGTGTCACCTCCAATCCACAGCCGACGCCGCAGTAAGGGCAAAGGGTTTTTGTACTGTCAGTTGTCATTCGTCAGTCGTCCGTTGCTAATTGCTAATTGCTAATTGCGATTAGCCATACTTTCATCGCTTGTTGGGGATTACCCATTGGATAATACCTAACAAGCGATGACTAATCATCATCATGAGCAAATCGGTTGAACAGAAAGTCGAGGGCGTAGTTCCGCAGGTTGTAATATTCCGGGTCTTCCATAATCCGGGCGCGATTCCGGGGGCGGGCGAAGGGAATTTTCAAAACTTCACCGATGTTTGCCGATGGCCCGTTGGTCATCATCACCAGCCGATCTGCTAGGAAGAGTGCTTCGTCGATGTCGTGGGTAATCATCAAGACAGTAACTTGATGTTCGCGCCAGATGGTCAGCAGTTCCTCTTGTAATTCTTCCTTGGTGATGGCATCTAAAGCGCCGAATGGCTCATCCAGAATTAATACTTTAGGACGAATCGAGAGGGCACGCGCGATCGCGACTCGCTGTTTCATCCCTCCAGACAGCTGAGATGGTTTTTTATCTGCTGCTTCAGTCAGCCCCACCATTGCGAGGTGATCCCGAACGATGGTGACTTTTTCTGACCGGGGTTTGCCAGGATAAACAGAATCCACTGCTAGGTAAACGTTCTCGAAGGCAGTCAGCCAGGGAAGCAAGCAATAATTCTGGAATACCATCATCCGGTCTGGGCCGGGTTCGCGGATTTTCAGGGTTTCCAGGCGCACTTCACCGTCAGTTGGCTTATTGAAACCTGACACCATGTTTAACAGGGTGGATTTGCCGCAACCAGAGTGACCGATCAGGCAGATAAATTCGCCTTCATAGACGGTGAGGTTTACCCCATCTAGAACGGTATACGGTCCGGTAGGAGTGGGATAAACCTTGGAAACGTCTTCAATGACCAAAAACGGGTCGCGGTTGACGGTTTCTTGGGTTAGTTGGGTGACGACGCCAGTGTTGTTCAAAGTGTGCATGGGGAGGTGAAGGTTGTTAATCGCTAATCGCGAATTGTTCTTGCCATAGTTCCATTAGCGAATGGCTAATGACTGATTACTAACGACTCGCAACTAAGGGGTCGATGTTAATCTCTTCGATACGAATTGGACGCTTAATTTCCAAGCTATTGAGGTACTTAATGGGATCGTCGGGATTGAAAATGGTGCCATCAAACATTTGCATGGGTGCGCGATCGCGTCCGATATCCATTAAGCCGAGTTCCCGCGCCGCTTCCCTAAATACATCGATGCGCCGCACTCGTTCTTGAATTTCTAGCCAGTTTTTGGGGAACGGAACAATTCCCCATCGTGCTAGCTGAGTCATCACCCACAGTCCTTCCTCCGGTTCTGGAAAGTTCGCTTTATCGACAAAGAACTGGTTATAACGCAACATCTGTTCGGGTGCTGCGCCCGTCCCGCGAATGTAGGGATCGATAAAGCCGGGACGGGTGTATTCTGGGGCGGAGCCGATGTATTGCGGCTGACACAGTAAGTTGACAATTTCTTCCCGATTGCGTCGGTCATCGCAGTATTCGCAAGCTTCCAAAAGCGCTTTTATCAATGCGATATGAGTTTGCGGGTACTTATTTGCCCATTCTTCCTGGCATCCGAGTACCTTCTCCGGATGTCCCGCCCACAACTCCATATCGGTGGCGATGACAAAACCGAGTTTTTCATGAACGGCGCGAGAGTTCCAAGGTTCGCCGACACAGTAGCCATCAATACTTCCAGATTTCAGATTGGCGACCATCTGGGCGGGTGGAATCACCGTCAAACTGACATCTCGGTCGGGATCGATGCCGCCACTTGCCAGCCAGTAGCGCAGCATCATGTTGTGCATAGAGGCAGGATGCACCACTCCGAGCGTATGGATCTTGTCGGGAGTTTGCGCGATCGCTTCCTTGAAATCTGCCAAGGTGCGAACGCCGCGATCGTACAAATCCTTACTGAAGGTAATCGCATTGCCATTGCGCGATAAAGTCATCGCCGTACACACGGGCAGTGGCGGGCCATCGGCTCCCAAGGTCATTGCCATCGGCATTCCGGCAACCATCTGGGCAGCGTCTAGGCGTCCCGTCGCCACCCCTTGCGCGATCGCTTTCCAACTGGGTTCGCGATTCAGCGTCACATCTTCTAACCCGTGCTTGGCGAAGAAACCTTTTTCTTTTGCCACCACTAAAGGGGCGCAGTCAGTTAGGGGAATAAAGCCAATTTCCAGATTGACTTTCTCCAACCCATTCCGGGCAACCACCGCCGGTTGCGTTGCTTTGCGCTGCTTGGCTTTTTTCTGCTGGTTGAGGAAGTAAATCATCTCATTCCGCAAGCCGTAGTAGCTGGGATGATTGACGACCTCCATGCGCTTGCGTGGGCGAGGGATGGGAACGTCCAGAATCTGTCCGATATGGGCATCTGGGCCGTTGGTCAGCATCACAATTCGGTCAGACAGTAGCAGCGCTTCGTCCACATCGTGCGTCACCATGATCGCGGTGACTTTGCTTTCCTGGCAGATTTGCATCAACTTTTCTTGCAAGCCGCCTCGTGTCAAAGCATCCAGCGCCCCGAACGGTTCATCGAGTAGCAGCAACTTGGGACGAAGGGCGAGGGCACGCGCGATCGCTACCCGCTGTCTCATTCCCCCCGATAGCTGACCGGGTCGTTTATCCGCAGCGTGCCGCAATCCCACCAAATCGATGTGATGCTCCACAATCCCCTTGCGCTCACCTCTGGGCCGATCCTGTAATACTTCATCTACCCCCAGAGCGATGTTTTCCCGCACGGTGAGCCAGGGAAGCAGCGAATAATTTTGGAACACGACCATTCGGTCTGGTCCCGGCGAAGTCACCTGTCGCCCTTCTAAAATCACACCCCCACTCGTCGGTCTATCTAGACCAGCCACCATATTTAGCAGGGTTGATTTGCCGCATCCAGAATGTCCAATTAAAGAAACAAATTCACCTTGTTTGATTTTCAGGTCAATATTCTTGAGTGCCACATAAGTACCGCCATTGGCAAGCGAGTACACCCGGTCAACATGGTCAATTTCTACAAAGACAGACATAGCAATAGGGCTGAGGTATGAGGACTGAGAGAAGTGAGGACTGAGGTATGAGGGCTGAGGACTGAGAGAAGGAACTAAAAGAGGAGTCAGGGATAAGGATTGAGGATGAGTTGAGAAGTTAAGGGCGAAGAGTTTACTTAAATACTTGCTACTCAGTCCTCAGTCCTTACTTCTGTTCCTCTGGTACAACTTTGGAGGCGACGAAGCCTACTAGCCTATCTAGCAGCAAACCAACAACACCGACATACACAAGTGCGAGAATAATTTGGCTCAGTAAAGAGTTGTTGTAAGCGTCCCAGATGAAGAAACCAATTCCCACGCCGCCGACTAGCATTTCAGCCGCAACAATTGCCAGCCAAGACAAACCAATACCAATCCTCAGTCCAGTAAAGATATAAGGAACCGCTGCGGGAAAGAGAATCTTAAAGAAATACTTCTGCTTAGAAAGCCGCAACACTCTGGCAACGTTTCGGTAATCTTGAGGAATTTGCTGTACTCCCACCGTGGTGTTAATAATAATGGGCCATATCGACGTGATAAAAATCACGAAAATAGCTGAGGGATTACTTTGTTGAAATGCTGCCAGAGAAATCGGTAGCCATGCCAGAGGGGGAATGGTACGCAGAACCTGAAAGAGGGGGTCTAAAGCGCGGTAAGTAAACTGATTGGTACCAATCAAAATCCCCAACCCAATCCCAACTAAGGTAGACAGAGAGAAGCCAATCGCTACCCGTTGTAAACTGGCGAAAATTTGCAACGCCAAGCCTTTATCCGTACCGCCATTATCAAAAAATGGATTGATAATATAGGGATTCCAAGTTTCTCTTAGTACTTGGATTGGCCCTGGCAAACCTTTAGAACCCGGAGGGCAGAGGATTTGCCAAAGGATCATAAAAGCTGCAAGTGCTAGCAGCGGTGGCACAATATGTTTAAGTTTCTTCTGAAAGAAGGTTCCGATTAACTTCTGGGGATTATTACTTGAAAGGCGATTCTCAGTTCTAGCGGTCATTCTCGCTCCTAATTGTTAATCATATTGATTCGTCATTGGCTAGCGAACAGCGAATAGCCGATTCCTCTGGAACTATTCGCTATTCGCGATTTATGCCTTCTTAATCTTGAGACTCTTCAAGTATTCCTCTGGCTTTTCGGGGTCAAATTTGACGCCATCAAAGAATGTTTCAACACCGCGAGAACTGCTAGTCGGAATTTCTGAAGCAGGAACTCCTAGTGCTTTGGCTGCCTCTTTCCAGAGGTCTTCCCGGTTCACTTTGTCAACAAGTTCTTTAATGTTGGTGTCAGCAGGAATATTCCCCCAACGGATGTTTTCAGTTAGGAACCAGGTGTCGTGACTCTTGTAGGGATAAGAAGCGTTATCGGACCAGAACTTCATCAGTAGCGGACTATTCTGCACGACCGGGCGACCATCGCCGTAGTCAATGTTGCCTTTGGAGCGTTCGATAATATCTTTGGCTGGGACTTTAAACCATTTTGCTTGGGAGACAATTTGGCACATCTCTTCTTTGTTTTCTGCCTTATCGCACCACTGCTGGGCTTCTTGGATTGCCATTAGCAGCGCTTTGGCAGAATTGGGATTTTTATCTACCCAATCAGCCCGCATCGCAAAAGCTTTTTCGGGATGGTCTTTCCACAGTTCTCCCGTTACCAAAGCGGTGTAACCCTGCCCTTGGTTCACCAGCTGGGCGTTCCACGGTTCGCCTACACAGAAGGCTTCCATGTTGCCCGTTTTCATATTCGCCACCATCTGAGGCGGTGGTACGGGGACTGTAGAAATATCCTTGTTTGGATCGATGCCGCCTGCGGCTAACCAGTAGCGCATCCAGAGGTCGTGGGTGCCACCAGGATAGGTAATAGCTGCCTTGAAGTCATTTTTGCCCCCAGCTTTGGTAAAGGCTTCTTTAAGTCCTTTGCTGTCTAAGCCGACTTTGGATTCTTTGTAAGTATTGGCAACAGAAATTGCTTGACCATTGGTATTCAACCGCGCCAGGATGTACATCGGCACTGGCTGCTTGTTCTTGGTTTGTCCCAAGCTCATAAAGTAAGGCATGGGGGATAAAATATGCGCCCCATCAATGCCACCGGCGTTACCGGCTGTGCCTAGCTCCAAGTTATCGCGGGTGACGGGCCAGGAAGCTTGCTTGACAACCTCAACCTCTGTCATGCCGTATTTGGCAAACAACCCTTTTTCCTGGGCTACAACTAGGGGCGCGGAATCCGTTAGAGCAATAAATCCTAGCTTGGCGGTGGTTGTTTCTACTTTCGGCGCGTTGGCTGCCGTGCTGGTGGCAACGGGGGAGGATTTTGAAGCGGACTTGGCGCTATCGGTCGGGCCGGAACTACAGCCATGAGCTAGCAAGCTTCCGGCTGTGGCTGCGCCTGCTGTAATGATAAATTGCCGTCTAGAAACTCTGCTCATATTTCTCTTGGAAGTGGTAACTCGGTGGTACGTAGTCGGGAATTAGTGGTAGGGAGTCGCTAAAAGCTTCTTTGCAACTCCTAGAAGCGAGGAGTCGCCCCAAACTGTTCGATCAATAAATTCCGCAATACAGGTTTGAGGTCTTCGCAGGGAATGCTTTTCTGGACGCAGGTACCCAAATGGGCTTCTTTACCAACTGTGCCTCCCATGTAAAGATCGACACCTTCTAAGGTTTTGCCGTTTTTGCGAACTTTTGTCCCCATCAAACCGATGTCGGCTACTTGAGGCTGACCGCAGGAGTTGGGGCAACCAGTCCAGTGAATCCGCACGGGTTTAGTTAGAGATAATTCTGCTCCCAGTTCTTCAATCGTTGCCAGGGCACGGTTTTTAGTTTCAATTAAGGCAAAGTTGCAGAACTGCGATCCGGTGCAGGAGACTAGCGATCGCGCTAAGGGAGCGGGATTGATGGAGAATCGTTCTAGCAGGGGTTCGGCTAAGCAGGCGTCTAAGCGCGAGTCGGGAATATTCGGGATGATGACATTTTGCTCAACGGTGAACCGCATTTCGCCGTTGCCGTAAACTTCAGCCATCCGAGCCAGGTCAAACATATCCTGGGCATAGAGACGCCCCACGGGAACGTGTAAGCCGACGTAGTTTAAGCCGGGTTGCTTTTGGGGGTACACGCCGATGTGGTCGCGCTTTTCCCAGTCAATTTCGTCTTTTTCGGCGGCTGGTTGGAGAGGCTTCTCTAGATATTCTTCTACCAAGGCTCGGAATTGGCCTAACCCCAATTCATCAATCAGCCACATCAGCCGTGCCTTGTGCCGATTCGATCGGGGACCGCGATCGCGAAAAACTTCTAAAACGGCTCGGCATACTTCGACAACATCATCAGGATGCACCCAAGCATTCAGGGGAATGGCAGCATCGCACCGCTTGGCAGAGAACAAACCACCGACGAGGACATTAAACCCAAAGACGCCCTCTTTGTAGGCGGGGACGAAAGCAAGGTCGTTGATTTCAGCGTGAACCGAGTTGTCGCGACAACCCGCGATCGCAATATTGAATTTCCGGGGCAGATTGCTGAAAGCTTTGTTGCCTTCCCCATGATTCGTAATCATGTCCTGGACTTGCTGCACCAGACTTCGCGTATCAAACAATTCATCCGCATCAATCCCCGCAACTGGCGAACCCGTGATGTTGCGGACGTTATCCATCCCCGACTGAATGCTGGTCATCCCGACTCGCTCTAACCGTCGGAAAATTTCTGGCACATCCTCGATTCGGACTCCCCGCAGTTGGATATTTTGCCGGGTGGTGATGTCGCCGCTGCCATCTTCGCCGTAACGCTGCACAATCTCGGCGAGCATTCGCATTTGATCGCTGGTGAGGATACCGCTGGGCATCCGCATCCGCATCATAAATTTTCCGGGCGTAACGGGTCTGAAGAAAATCCCTACCCACTTGAGTCGGTGGTCGCGGTCTGTTTCGTCCATCGCCTCCCAGCCAACCTGGGCAAAATGTTCAATTTCTGCCTTTACCGCCAGACCATCTTTCTCTGCTTTGAATTTTTCAAATTTATTAAGACTTGCTGTGGGCGTGGCTGTGCTTGTCATGGGTGTGTCCTCATTACGTGGCGCTCGAATGCCCGCAAACGGATAATCTTGTGTTTGTCAATTGCTCGTTGATGATAAGTTATGCAAACTCAACTGTGAAATTCGTATAAGAAATTACAAAATGTTAATACAAATGAAGTTTTTGCATCGATCGGATGCCATTTAGTCATGACATCCCCCTTAAGGAGGATTAATGATTTACATAAGAAATTCTTGTAGCGAGGGGTTTTGG